>USJM01000198.1 GCA_900555005.1 uncultured Lachnospiraceae bacterium
AATGCCCGGTCCCACCCCCCGGCCCCGTTCCACACCCGCCTGTGCAACACCGCCGGACTGTGCAAAGCCTTCTCCGTCACCGGACGCAATCGAATCCCACGGCTCACTCTCCAGCTGATCGAACTCGATTCCCCTGGCTGCGATCATTCCGGCCAGCTCCTCAAAGGTCAGCACGAAGTCCACGTCGGAGCGGACGGTGCGGCGGGAAGCTTCCAGCTTCTTTGCGGCGCAGGGGCCCACGAAACATACCTTGCAGTCCCTGCCGAACTTATTCTTGACCATACGCCCCGTGAAGACCATCGGCGTCAGCGCCATGGAAATCATCTCCGGGTGCTCCGGAACCAGCTTCTTCGCCATCGCGGACCATGCCGGGCAGCAGCTTGTCCCCATGAACGGCTGCTTTTCCGGAACGAGCTTTAAAAACTCTTCCGCCTCCTGGAGTGTACAGATGTCTGCGCCGGCCGATACCTGCCAGACTCCGTTAAAGCCCAGAGCCCTGAAAAGCGGTCGGAGTTTGTCAGGCGTACATTTCGGTCCGAACTGACCTGCAATCGCCGGT
Source organism: uncultured Lachnospiraceae bacterium (assembly GCA_900555005.1). The sequence continues at coordinate 560 of USJM01000198.1, forward strand.
CCACAATCGCATAGACCGGCTCCTCCGAATGAATCGCCTGAATACACTGATAGATCTGGGACTTGTCCGCAATTGCACCAAACGGGCAGTTCACCAGACACATCCCGCAGGACACACACTTATCATAGTCAATATCTGCCAGTCCATGCTCATCAGAGCGGATCGCATCGACCCCGCAGGCCTTTCTGCACGGCCTTTCCTGCCGGATGATCGCGCCGTACGGGCACTCCCGGATGCATCTGCCGCACTTGATGCAAAGGCTCTGATCGATATGCGATTTGTGGTCGAAAACCCTGATGGCGCCCTTCGGGCAGACCTCCTGGCACGGATGTCCAAGACATCCCTGGCAGACATCCGTGACATGGATGACGTTGTCCGGCAGGCGTTGCAGGCAAACTTGATCACATTGATCAGCGGCGGTTCATAGTAGCATTCCGGTCTGTCTGCAGCCTCCACTCCCCTTGACACAGGCTGGTTTTCATTCGCCCGGTGCGGGCTGAGACCAACCGCCAGCCGGATCCGCTGGCGGACGACTGCCCGCTCCAGGAAGACACTGTCACGGTATGTCCCGTACTCCCCGGAAATGATATGGTAGGGCACGTCATTGAATGCCTCATAGGGTGCCTGCTCATAGGCAAGCCTGGCGACCTCTTCAAATACCTGCCTCCTCAGATGGTTTAGTGATGTATAGGTTCCTTTCATCAACGGCTCCTTTCCGTCTGCATCACGGACATCGGCCGTGCCATACACAGCCTTGTATAGATAAGTTTATTTTAGCCGGTTTTACCCCTGCAGGCAATCCTATATACAGGATTTACACTTCTTCCTCTTTATCGTTGATATGACTGTGCGGCCTCCTCCATCCATTTCATTTGCCCCGCTCCTGTACGCATGATAAGATGGCTCCTGAAAGTCGAGCCGCCTTCATCCCGTGCTCCGCACCCGATGATAAGCGGCCGCCTTCAAAAAAAGCCGCCTGCGTCAGCGCAGGATGAAGACATCATCAGGGAATCAAACATGAAGACAGTTGGAATCATTGCAGAATACAACCCTTTCCACAAAGGGCATGCCTATCAGATACAAAAGGCAAGGGAGCTGTCCGGCGCGGACTATATCATTGCAGTCATGAGTCCGGATTTTGTACAGCGTGGAAGTGTCGCCCTTGCCGACAAATGGACGCGCACCCGCATGGCGCTTCTCGGCGGCGCAGATCTTGTGCTGGAACTGCCCGTCTGCTATGCCTGCGCGAGCGCAGAATATTTCGCGGAAGGCGGCGTTGCCCTCCTGAACGCTCTGAATGTCGTCGACGGACTTTCATTTGGCTGTGAAGCAGGGAATCTTGAGCTATTAAGCGGCGCTGCGCATTTCTTTGCCCTTCCACGTGAAGAAGAGCCCGCACTGTACAGAACCTTTCTTCAAAATCGGCTGAAAATGGGTCATTCCTTTCCTCAGGCGCGCATGGAAGCATATGCAGATTCCACGGCACAAAGGCATCATGCTCCTGTCCGTGCTTTTCCGATGCGTCCGGCAGGGACACAGCCCGCCTTGCGGCGCAGCTTTCTCAGCCAAACAACATCCTGGCGGTTGAATATCTGAAAGCCATTGAGCGGCTGCACAGCCCGCTCAGGCCGGTTCCGGTTCAGCGAATCGGAGAAGGCTATCATGGCAAAACTGCTGTATCTGATTTCGATGCGCCTGATTCTTCTTCATCAGGCTTTGTCGGTTCGGAAAGCAGCAGCTCGTTTGTCTCAGCCGCGACAGTCCGCCGTCTGATTCGGGATGGGGACACAGACAAGCTTCAAGGTCTCCTTCCAGACAGCTCCTGCGCGCTCCTTCAGAAAGCGTCTGAACATGACGCCCTGCTCTTCGATGATGCCCTTGGACAGATGCTTCAGCTCCGGCTGGTTGAACTGGCCTGCCAGGAACGATACGGAAACACCCCGATCACAGACTGGCTGGATGTCACGCCAGACCTGGCGAACCGGATCCGGAATCACCTGGATGAATACAAGTCATTTGAACAGTTCGTCACACTCATGAAGACCAGGCAGATGACAGAAGCCCGGATCCGCCGCGCCCTGCTGCACATCCTGCTGGATATCCGGACATCGGAGCAGTGCATGTACGCGCAGAGAAGCCGGTATTATATGCCCGTATCCTTGGTTTCCGAAAGAGCGCACAACCGCTGATCCGGAAGATCCGGCATGAAGCCGATGTTCCTGTTATCTCTGACCTTCCCGCCGCTCTGCGCCTTCCTGCCTTCCATGTCCCATCCGGATCTCCCGATCCTGCAGACGGAAATGACGCAGCTGTACGCCGCGCGATGCTTCTTCAGACCGTCTATGCATCCCGCATCCGCAGCCTCGCTGTGCAGAATCAAACAGGCCGTCTGCCGGTTTCGGAATACCGGAGACAGCCTGTAATCCTGTAAAACGTCTTGCAGCTGCAGCTTTGTCGATACGCCCTGGTCCGAATTGCGACCGGGACCCCTAAAAGGCGCATGCCTGCGTTATCTGCGGCCGGAAGTAACCTTCGGCAGGTTCCATTTAAACCGGTGTGCCATACACCTGATGAGAATCACCGTAAAGAACCCCGCAAGGATTGCCGTGTTCCGCTCTACTCCGCCCTCCAGGCATAGCGCCATCACAAGCGCACCTGCGATGGACGCGCAGGCATAGATATTCCGCGTCAGAATGACGGGCATCTGATTTGCAAGCAGATCTCGCAGAACGCCTCCCCCGACACCGGTCATGACCCCCAGAAATGTCAGCAAAAACACGCTCCTGTGCTGTCCGACGGAGAGTCCCGCATATACACCGTCGACAGAGAATGCTGCCAGCCCCAGCGTGTCAAACCAGAAAAATACCTGCGCATAGACCTTGACCATGTTGTCCGGAATCGCTACTTTCCTGCGCGCCTTGATGAAAAAGAAAATGAAGCAGCAGTTTGCGGTAATGGAAGAGATCAGGACATAAAACGGATTCCGGAACATGACCGGCGGAAACTTGCCGATCAGCGTATCGCGAATCATTCCGCCGCCTGTTGCGGTTACAATCGCCAGAATATTGACACCGAAGATATCCATATCCCGTCCGATCGCCAGCACTGCTCCTGACAGCGCAAAGGCAATCGTCCCGATCAGATCCATCAGAGGAATAAAAAAAGCCGTCTGTTCCATTGAGAGCCCCTGTATGTAAAGTCTGTTTTGACAATTTATACGTATTGTGTGTATGATGAGGATGATTCATTCACTCCGTCAACTATATCATAATTACAGCATGCAGGGGGAATTGACATGAAGCTCATCTATCCGGCAATCTTTACGCCTTACGACGATAACAGCGGCTATGATGTGGAGGTCCCGGATCTTGA
>USJM01000199.1 GCA_900555005.1 uncultured Lachnospiraceae bacterium
CATCAAATCCGATCTCAAACAGAAGACTGCCGCCGGGATTGAGGTACTGCGGCGCCGCACGGACAATTCTCCTGTAGAAGGAAAGGCCGTCCGTTCCTCCGTCCAGTGCCAGTAACGGCTCGTGATCCCGGACCTCCTCCATCAGGTCTCCGATGTCTCCCGTCCGGATGTAGGGCGGATTGGACAGGATCACATCAAAGGTTCCTTCTACCTTCTCAAAGAGATCACCTTCCAGGAATGTCACATCAGTACCTGAATTTTCAGCGTTTCTTCTGGCAATGTCAAGGGCCGGCCCCGAAATGTCCGTTCCGACTGCCTCGATACCGTGACAAAGCCTCGCCGCCGCAACGATCAGACAGCCCGATCCCGTACAAAGATCGAGCACCCTGACCGGTCTTTGACCTCTCCGTGCTCCGTCAGTCTCCTCCGCACAACCCTTCTTCTGAAGTACCCGGATCCGTTTTACCGCTTCCTCCTCCAGGATCTCCGTATCCTGCCTCGGCGTCAGTACCTGATCGGATACCTCAAACCGGATTCCGCAGAAGTCTGCCTCCCCGGTAATCTGCTGAAGCGGCACCCTGCAGCTCCTCAGCCGCACGGCTTCCCTGTATCGGGCCAGAACTGCCTCCGGCACCTCTTCTTCTTCCATGAGAAGGAGCTGTGTTCTGCCCATCGACGAAGCATATTCGAGAAGGAGCCCGGCGTCAATGTCTGCGTCCGGTACTCCCCTCTGGGAGAGTTCCGCCGCCGCATCTCTCTTCGCCTGCCGGAAGGTTGTGCGGCGGCATGACATGACCTCCTTCATCTCAGCGTGTAAAGCTCCTTTCCTCCCTTCGGCTCATCCGCATCCGTCAGTACATAGTGAGCGCCGAAATTCTCATTCAGATACTTTTTCCAGTTGAAGACTGCCTCCACAGACGCAATTCCGACCTCGATCTGGGCATCATCCGGCTCTCTCGTTGTAAGCTCCTGGAGTGCCAGCCCCGGTTTTGAGAGGACATCGACGAGTTTGTTGTCATACAGGCCGGCCAGACGGATAAATTCATAGGATACTCCGGCGACAACCGGAATCAGAAGCAGCCGGATGACAATCTCATGACCGGGTCCGGTGTCCGGATAAACAGGAAAAATACGATGGAGACAATCATGACGAACAACAGGAAGCTTGTCCCGCAGCGCTTATGCTCCTTCGAGCTCTTCCTGACATTCTCCACATTCAGCTCCAGCCCGTGTTCGATACAGTTGATGCACTTATGCTCCGCACCATGATACATGAACGTCCGCTGAATGTCCTTCATCCGGGAAATCAGCAGCATATATCCGAAGAAAATGGCCAGACGAAGCACCCCTTCCATGATGGAAATCACCGCCTCCGGCGCCCCGATTCCCTTCAGAAGTCTTGAGAGAAAATATGGGAGCATCATGAACAGGGCAACGGAAACCACAAGCGAAATGATGACTGTGAAGGTTAAAAGCACGGTGTTGTCAGAATCCTCCGACTTGCCATTCCCGGACTGGGATCTTGCCCTGAGCGTCTCCCGCTGCTTCTGCGCATCCTCTCCCGCCTTTTCAAGAATGGCCGCTGCTTCCTTCCCCCTGCCGGCTCTTTGCAGCTTTTCCGCCTTCTTCTCCGCTTTCTTCTGTTCCTGGGCCAGACGCTTTCCAGTTCCTTCTCCGATTCTTCTGCAAACCGGTCTGCCGAAAACATGAGTGCCTTCATCCCCAGAACAAGCGAGTCGACGAACGCGACAACTCCTCTGACAATCGGAATCTTCCGGACTTTTCCGGCGGCGGAATGGTGCGTCCCGGTCTGGACCGTAATCTGATTGTCAGCTGTCCGGACTGCGACTGCATAGAGCGCGCCGTTTCTCATCATGACGCCTTCCATGACGGCCTGTCCGCCGATGTTTGAGTACTTCATAAGTTTGTTTTCCTTTAAACAAAGAAGGGCTGAGGCCTCTTCTCTGAGCAACCTCAACCCTCCGAAAACTGCAACCTTATTACTGCTTCTCGCTGCCGAAACCGTACTTCTTATTGAACTTATCAATACGTCCGGAGCCTGAGCCTGCTTCTGCTGTCCTGTGTAGAACGAATGGCACTTGGAGCAGACCTCAACGTGAATCTCCGGCTTTGTCGAGCCGGTCACGAATGTGTTCCCGCAGTTGCATGTAACGGTAGCCTGATAGTACTTCGGATGGATTCCTTCCTTCATAATTCTCACCTCTCTGACGGAATGTGAACTGCTGCGCCGGCGCTTCCTTCCCGCACCGCCGTAGATTCCCGCTCTCAGCGGACAATCCCTGCAAGTCCATGCAGTTTGCGTACCTGAAAGCCATTCTCATCAATGGCCTGCCTCTGTCTGCAATCAGGCACAGCAGAGCCAGTATAGCACAGCCCGGAAATGTTTGTAAACACCTTTGTCCAGGCCGGACCGCTCCGTCTGCTTCAGACCATACGCTGCCGCAGAATCGTGCGGATCAGTTCTTCGTTCGACCTGGTATGCATGAACAGATCCAGAATCCGCTCCGTCGCCTCGTCACTCTTATACCGTTGAGGGCCCTGCGCATGATCGTGACAGCGTCCGCCTCCTCCCGGCTCAACAAAAGATCCTCTCTCCTGGTTCCCGACCGCTGAATGTCGATCGCCGGGAAGATTCTTCTCTCCGAGAGCTTGCGGTCCAGAATCAGTTCCATGTTTCCTGTCCCCTTGAATTCCTCGTAGACGACGTCATCCATCTTTGAGCCAGTGTCGATCAGCGCCGTCGCCAGGATTGTCAGGCTTCCGCCCTCTCTCATATTTCTGGCTGCGCCAAAAAACTTCTTCGGCGGATGAAGCGCCGCCGGATCGATTCCTCCGGACAGCGTACGCCCGGATGCAGGCACGATCAGGTTGTACGCCCTCGCCAGCCTGGTGATGGAATCAAGCAGAATGACCACATCCCTCTTCAGCTCCACCAGACGTTTCGCGCGCTCGATTCCCATCTCGGCAACACGTCTGTGATGTTCCGGCGTCTCGTCGAATGTCGAGTAGAGCACTTCGACATTGTCCCCGGTAATCGCCTCCCGAATATCCGTTACTTCCTCCGGGCGCTCATCGATCAGCATGATGATGATATGCTCCTCCGGGTTGTTCAGCAGAATGGATCTGGAAATGTCCTTCAGGAGGGTTGTTTTTCCGGCCTTCGGCGGCGAGACAATCATGCCTCTCTGTCCCTTTCCGATCGGCGCAATTAAATCTACAATCCGCATCGAAATTTCCCGCGGTGTCCGTTCCATGCGAAGCCGCTCATTCGGAAAGATCGGCGTCATGCTTTCAAATGTACATCTGTTCGCGATCTCTGCCGGCGTCAGACCGTTCACGGTTCTGACAAACAGGAGCGCCTGAAACTTTTCCTGCTGTGCCCGGATCCTGGTATTGCCGGTGATGATATCCCCGGTGCGCAGTCCGAAACGCCTGATCTGGGAGGGAGACACATAGATGTCAGAATCTCCGGGAAGATAATTGTCCGAACGGATAAATCCATACCCGTCAGACATAACTTCCAGAACACCTCCCACCTCATGTCCGGAATCGAGATCCTTCAGTTCCATCGGAAGCTTGTTATCCTCCCCGAGAAACCGTTCCCGTTCCGGAGCCGGTTTCGGGTTCTCCGGAGTTCTCATTCCTGCTCCCTGGCTGCCCGCAGAAGCGCCAGTCTGATTCTGCCTGTGGTCCTGCACCCGGCTCCCGACACCCGCAGCACCGATTCCCTGGGCTGCAGAATCGGAAACAGTCCGTGATCCGGCATCCTCGATCCGGCCACCGGTGCTCCAGTTCCCGAATATCCGGCTGCGGAGCCGGAAAGTCCGGCGTTTCCACCCGCCGGATAAGGAGTTCCGGCATTCCCGCGTGCCTGGTACGTCCGTGGTCATGGCTT
>USJM01000200.1 GCA_900555005.1 uncultured Lachnospiraceae bacterium
CGTGGATTCTGACTTTCGATGGGACCTACAGGGCTCGAACCTGTGACCCCCTGCTTGTAAGGCAGATGCTCTCCCAGCTGAGCTAAGATCCCACAATCTTCAATCAGAATGACAATCTGTTCTCTCGAACGCGATGACTTTGCTATCATACATGCCGGGAGACAGATTGTCAAGGTATTTTATGAAAATATCTGTAAAAATTCAGTCCTCATCCGCTTCGGTCTCAGATTCACGGTAGTAGGTTCCGTTGATGGCAGACTGCGAGGCATCGTCTCCGCCCACCGTCACTGTGAGAATGTCTCCTGAGACGGAAAATGTGATGGTGTAGTCATCATCTCCTTTATACACAGCTGTCTGTCCGGAAACCTGTGCATTGCCATGGATACCGCAGCTGGCAAAGGAGAAGGACAAATCAGTGTCGTTATCAAAGCTGAGTGTGACGGATTCGCTGTCGTCCTCCTTGCTGAAGGATCCGGTAAACTGGTCAATCCCCTGCTGTGTATCACTGGAATCATCATCTGCATCTGCGTCATAGACGGAAGGAGTATCAGCATCATCGCCATTCTGGTGCTGTTCGTCGTAGGTGACGATGTCTCCTCTGTCGGCCGTGCCGGAACCATTCGATGTCTGACCCTGTGCAGTGCCCTGTGTGTTCTGGGCGGCCTGGCCTGCGGATGGCTGACCAGACTGGTCTGTCGTCCCGGTCTGTCCGTCTGCTGACGAAAGAACGAGATCCGGACGAGTATCAGCTGAACCGGATGAGGCGGCTGACTGTGTGGCGGACCCACCCTGCGCTGCAGGGGTCTGGCTGCCGCTGCTCAGATTACCGGACTGTGTGCTGGTACAGCCGGAGAGAAGTACGCCTGTCAGGCTGAGGACAGCTCCGAGCAAAACGCCATATTTTACATATCTTTTGATCATTCGAAGTTACCTCCTGTCACCCATTTATACCATTAATCGGCTGCTTTGTCACAGGTACAGAGAAACTTTAAGAAAAATATGCGGAAGCTGGGAGATTATCCAGCCTGAGCATGACGCTTTGAGCATCCGGAAGATGAATCTGCCGGATGTGATGGAAGACCAGCCAGAGTTGTAAAGATGACTGGAGCAGACAGACAGTCCGGAAAGAAATGGCCGGATCGTTCGATTTTCCGGTGCCAGCGGACAAGATTTCGTCTGGAGCGCCCGGAGTCGGGAGAAAGGTTTTCGTAGATGGTCTCAGCGTTGAGCCCGTTCCAGGAGGGCCGGTTCCGATAGATCTGGATGGAGGACCACCAGTAGTCAAAGGCAGCCCGTACATAGCCCAGATCGCGCGCAACGAGGTGGACATAGATCAGGGCATCCACAATTTCCTCCCCGCCGATCAGCAGGCAGAGCGACAGTTTCAGATTCGATCCATTCTGAAAGGATCTGTGATCATCCTGCGTCAACCGACCGGTTTTCAAATAATGCCGGAGGATTGTGAGGACATCCTGGCAGGCTTCTTCTTCTGTATAGGCTCCGAACTTTCCGGTCAGCAGGAAGGCACGGTCACCGAATATGGAAAAGGCGTATACTTCGATCCCGAGCCGGCGCTTTTCTTCGAGGACAGCGTCGATGAACCGTTTTTTGCTGGCTTCATCCCACAGAAGCATGCTGCCGAATTCCATCATGGTGTATACGACTTGATTGCCGGATAAGAGAAGTGGCGTCATGTCATCTCCTTTCACTGCACGCCAGGTCAGACTGATTCTGAGAACAGACGGCTGAGCAGAATGGAAACAGGTAAACAATAATAGGAACAAATATCATGATAGCAGGGGAGAGATGAAAGACAAATGGACAAAATGTATGAAATGTTGGAATAATTTCTAGAAAACGTGCCTAATTAATCGTTTTTCAGTCAGAAAAGACGGTTGTCTGACAGAACTGACGTGGAAGACGCGTCAGAAGAGAGGAGATTCAGGGGTGGAAGTTCATCGATGATCTCCGACGCCAGAAGGGCACGCTTGATCATATATGCAGTCTCCGGATAACGAATTTCGATGTCAGACAGGCTGGAACTGTCATAGGGACGGCCGTTGACGAAGGCATTCAAAAGCTTCCAGATTTCCTCCTCGCCCAAATTGTGCCCGGCATGTGCCTCTGCCTGCTCGATCTGGCCCTGGTCCCGCATCAGATGCAGGCCGAAATCATGCTCAATCAGCGTCGCGTTCAGAGTTTCCAGCATCATGGAAAAGTGTTCTGCGTCCCACGCTGAGAGGTACATACACTTGCAGAGCCCCTTGGTGAAGAATGGCTTGTCGAAATAACAATCCAGAAGATCATAGAAACGGCGCCTGTGGCCATCATTCTCAAACAAGTTATGATGTGCCAGATTCAGGATACACTTTTCTGTCCACTTCATGACGGCCGTTCCCCCTCGAAGATCCTTCCTTTAATATGATCACTATAGCGATTTTTTGGCTGTCCGACAAGCCCTTGACACACAGAATCCCCTCGCTCATAATCGGGGATAAATGAAGGCATCGGGAGGCTGGAAGATGGATCGGGCAGCCGGAACCGAAGTGGAAAAGCTGGAAGTGAGGTGTCAGTATGGGTTGGAGCAATCTGGGACAGAAACTGGCCAGAATCGGACGTGACACAAAGAATGGTGTTCAGAAGATGAGCGACAGTGTCTCCATCAAGGGGCGGATCTCTTCGGAGAAGCGTTCTCTTGAGAGACTTTTTGCGGTCATTGGGGAAAGTGTCTACAAGGAGAATCCGGACAGTCCGAGGAAGGGGCTGGAGGATGAGTATGCAGCTGTGAAGGTTGCATATTCGAACATCGAAAAGTATTCGAAACAGCTGGACGAGGTCAACGGAATTGTCTACTGTCCGAACTGCGGCAAGCCGGCTGATCCGGGAGACAAGTTCTGTGCGAAGTGCGGGGCAAGACTGTCGCCGGAGGAAGGAACTGGCGCAAAGGTTGCTCAGGACTTCCGGGAAGTCGGTCAGGAAGTCGGAAAGCTTGCCGGAAGTGCAGCAGACAGAACGGGGGAGTTTTTCGGAAGTGCAGCGGCAAAGACGAAGAACGGGTTTACAAGCCTGAAGGAGCGCAGTGCGAAGTTTGTGAAGGATACGTCCAGGAAGCTGACCCGGAGGATGGAGGATGTCCCGCAGGATCCGGAGCTGACCGGAAGTCTCCCGGATGAGAAGGCAGAGACACCTGCTGCGGAGCAGGGGAAGGCAGCCGAGGAGCCTGCAATGGATGTGCAGCAGGCAGATGAAGCTGCGGAGGATGGAAAGGACAGGAAAACAGAGTCATGACGCGTACATACCGGATTTTCATCATCAACCCCGGATCGACATCCACCAAGCTGTCGCTTTTTGAGAATGATCAGAACATCTATACGACAGACGTTTTTCATGACTCGAAATCATCCTTCTTTCATTTCCAACCATCAATGACCAGCTGGATTACCGCATGAAGGTGATCTACGATTTTCTGAAGGAGGATCACATCGACCTGACCGGCATCGATGCGGTTGTCGGCCGGGGCGGGGGCTGCTATGCGGTGCCCGGAGGCATTTACCAGATCGATGAGCGGCTGATTGCGGATACCAGGGCGGCCAGGGGCGGACTGTACCACGCGTCCATGCTGGGTGTCCAGATGCGAATGAGGTTCATCAGAAATACGGCGGGATCATGATCATGATGGATCCTCCGTTGTCGACGAGCTCTGCGATGATGCGCGTATCACAGGGCTGAAAGGGGTCTACAGGCGGGCGGTTTCCCACGCCCTGAACCTGAAGGCGACAGCCAGAACCCACGCAAAACGGATGGGAAAGCGATATGAGGACTGCAACTTCATCGTCTGTCATATCGATGGCGGCATATCGGTCACGGCGCACGAGCATGGAAGAATGATCGATGGATA
>USJM01000201.1 GCA_900555005.1 uncultured Lachnospiraceae bacterium
CAGACAGTTGCATCGGTTCTTGGATTTATGATGAACCTGAAATTAAACCGCGAGATCCATATAAGCGCCGGAGCCATTCTTCATCCGGACATAAAGATCATCGGCAGAATCTATTTTGTCGGCATACCATCAATCCTGATGATGAGCATCGGTTCAGTCATGACCTACCTGATGGATCTGATTCTGATCGCCTTCTCGACGACCGCGACGGCTGTTTTCGGTGTATATTTTAAGCTCCAGAGTTTCTTCTTCATGCCGGTTTTCGGTCTTAACAACGGTCTGATCCCGATTCTGGCTTTCAACTACGGAGCCAAACACAAACGGAGAATCAACAAAGCCCTTAAATTTGCCATGCTGCTTGCGATCTGCGTGATGCTCTGCGGTACAGCCACCTTCGAGCTGATTCCCGACAGGCTACTCGATCTCTTCAGCGCTTCTCCGGAAATGAAACAAATGGGTGTTGTCGCGCTTCGGACGATCGCCATCCATTTCCCGATAGCGGCTATGGGCATCGTCATGAGCTCCATCTTCCAGGCATTTTCAAAGAGCTTCTATTCTCTCTTTGTCTCGCTTGGAAGGCAGCTTGTCATCCTGATCCCGTCCGCCTGGCTTCTCGCAAAGACCGGAAACGTCAATAACGTCTGGTGGTGCTTCTTCATTGCGGAAATCGCTTCCTTCATTCTGTCACTGCTCTTCTTCCGGAAAGTCTACCAAAGTGACGTTTCGCCCCTTCCAGATGACGGGGTAGAGTGATCACGTCTGACAAATAAAAAGCCGGAACACCATATAGCGGTGTTCCGGTAATAACATCATTTCCCTCCAGAATCAGGCTGCCGCTGACGCGATCAGCGCAATGAAGCCGATGATCAGAACCACCGGCGCAGCAATCGCTGCCAGTCCCAGGGCAGTCACTGCAAGCCCCGCCAAGAACAGCCATCCAATGACTCCGATTATCCACCCCAGGAGCTTTCCGACTACCCGGAAGAACAAGCTTAAACAACGCAATCACGAAAAAAACAAGTACCAGAATGCTCAGCAATATTTTCCACTCCTTTTCCCTATTCTGATGACTGTCTCCCGATTATACTTTGTTTCTGCGATGTTTCATTCCAAGCAGAATGAGTAGTGCTGCCATGGATAACGCACTCAGTAGTCCATACAGTTCAAGCGCTGAGCTGTCCCCGGTCTTAGCCGCTCCTGAACTGTTCATGTTCGACCCATTTGCCGCTGTGCCTGCACTGTCAGACGTTTTTATGCTGCTTTCGTTGTGCCCGTCTCACTGGCCGGCGTCGTAGTGGCTGTCACGTTTTGCGTATTCGCCGGGTTTGTTTCGCTGGTCGGCGTTGTGCTGGTCTGTACGTTTTGCGTATTTGTCGGGTTTGTCTCTTTGTTCGGCGGCGTGCTGCTCGGTACCTTGTGGGTGTTTGTCAGGGTCCCGCCAGATTTTACAGTCTCTGCATCTGCCGTGTATCCGTTGATACTGTCTTCTTTCACGCTGTAGAGGTTTTCTGAACCACCCGTGTACTTCGGGAGATTGCTGTAGGCTATTGTCCAGGTGTTGTCTCCGTTGTCCGTCACAGTCGGTTTGACATCGTTCACTTCTGTACTGCCGCTTATCAGGTGGAGCTTTGAAGCATAATCCGCTGTGGTCGGACGCAGCTTGTCCTGATCCCCTGCGTCCTCCCATTTCTTTGTAAATGCTACCGACGTAACTTCCGGTGTATGAGTGTTCGTCAGGGTCCCGCCAGCAGCTACCGTTTCCGCATCCGCCGTGTACCCGCTCACACTGTCTTCCTTCACGCTGTAGGTAATCGCTGTGCCGCCAGCGTACTTCGGAAGACCGCTGTAGACGACTGTCCAAGTGTTGTCCCCATTATCCGTAACAGTAGGATTGACATCCTTCACTTCCGTACTGCCATTCATCAGATGGAGCTTTGACCTGTAATCTGCCGTTGTCGGACGGAGTCCGTCCTGATTATTATGATCCTCCCACTTCTTTGTGAAGGTGAGGTCTGTGTACTCATCCGCACGTTTGAGAGTAACCGACACCGAAATTTCATTCGTCTTGATCACGGCACCGACCATGTTCTGGAATCCCTTTCCGTCTGATGCGACAGCGTTCCCCTCTGGCTCATACACCCTCAGGTCCCCGTCCATCCACGGAACCATTGCGGAAAGAGAAATCGTTGAACTCGATGCAGGGGAGGAGGAAACCAGTAAGAACTCTTCCCCGGCCGTGACCTGTGTTCTGCCGCTTTCTTCCGATACTCCGTCCGGAAGGGAGAGCGTAAACGGTGTAAGATATCCAGCAGGAGCCGACAGCTTCAGCGGGCCCGTGTGCCACTTCCCATCCTCGGAACTGTACCGGAATGTGGTATCGCCTGTCACGCTAAGGTTTCCGGATGACGGAGCCTGATCCAGAATCGTGCTTTTTTCAGCGGCAGCCAGGAGCTTCGTAGTAAGAGCGTCCTGTGGGACCTCCGAATTGTTCGGTACGCCGCTCTCATACATCAGCGTCCAGATGGCGTTCGATGTGCTTTTGTACGCCTGTGATTCCGTGACATAAGAACCGCTGATATAAAGGTGTTGAATATGCATCGATCGGCGATTCCGTGTATGTCACCATGCAGTACGCTGCCCGCCAGAAGGGAAGCGTCGTCAATTGTGAATATGACACTCCAGAAGACGTACTGCCGTTTGGATACAACGCCATCGACTCCTGAACGAACTTCGTGAGAAGCGCCATCTTTGACGCGTCATTGCGGTCCGCATGGGTAAACGTATTGTTGCCAATGCTGTCCGGGAAATCCGTGCGCAGATACGCCGGCGGATCCAGTAACTGGTTAAACTCACCTTCTGTCAGCGAGACCGCCTGACCTACTACCTGATAGAGTCCGTAACCGTTGTACGGATATCCCGCGTAGAGAACATTCTTCACTTTCTGAGCCAGCGCGTCGCTGTCCGAAACCTTGTTCGCCTTGCAGAAATCTTCTATGTTGGTCTCCGTGTAATTCGGCACATTCGGGGTGACCGACGTCGAATGAGGCCAGTGAAGCCCATCGTTCATGCAGAACAGAATGATCTTTGATCCGTCCTCTGTCACCGAATGAATGTCGCTGTTCGTGTCATAATCGATCGTCACTCCACCGGCTGGCACTCTCTTGACCACAATCGCATGGATGGAGAATACATCCGATGTGATCGTTGCCGTTCCGGAATCACTTTCTGCCGTCACCGTCTCACTTTCCGCGGTTTCATCCAACTCGCTGTCCAGATGCCAGGCACTGACCGTGTCCCCGGATTCAAGCTCCGGAAGCACGATCTGAACCGATATTTCCTTCTTCGGCTCGATTTGATGCGTTTCGTCATCAAGCCAGAAATCGAAATCATAGGCCGCAACATCCTCCGCATCTAGTTCAGGGTCGTCCGCCGCCGTCCGAAGCGCGCCAGGATCTGATCCGGTTTGACTGCCTTCACGGTGACGTGGATCCCTTCCGGAAATGCGCCTTCCGGCGCATCGATTTTGATGGAAGTTCCGTCATCTGCCACTGCCTCCAGCACCACGGCCGGATAGCTGCCCTCTGAAGAAGAGGTACTGTCGTCTGCCTCGGAAGACGACTCATCCGTCCCTGCTTCTGTCAAGGACTCTGTGTTCTCTCCTACGTTCCCAGATGCGTTCGTACCCGGCTGTACGTTTTCCTTCGTGCTGTCCTCTGACGAATCTGTGCCCGGCTGCGAAGTTTCATCTGTGATGTTCGCCGACGAATCGATTCCTGACTGTGTGTTTTCACCTGCGCCGTTCGTCGATGCATCAGCTCCCGGATGCACAGCTTCCTCTCCGCTGCTTCCTGTGCCGTG
>USJM01000202.1 GCA_900555005.1 uncultured Lachnospiraceae bacterium
CCCCCCCCCCTGGGGGGGGGGGGCCGCAGTTGCGAAATGAAAGAGTAAAGGATGCAGAGCATTCGTCATCTCCGAGAAGAATCAGGAACACATTGTGTACTGACTCTTCTGGGCGATGAAGGGTTCTCTCTGTTACAGAATCGTGAATGAGAATACATCGCCGGGACAACTGAATAAGGAGAATGCCGGAAAAGAAGGACGGCACAAAGCGTCTGCGCGCCGGAAGAAGCGCGGTTCGCGCCTTGTCAATGCGGTATTGATTCTGATATTTCTGGCAGGGATCGCGCTTCTTGCGTATCCGACATTTTCGGACTGGTGGAACGATCTTCACCAGTCGAGAGCGATCGCGGGGTATGTCGAGAAGGTTTCGGACATGTCGGACAAGAAGAACCGTTCGATGTGGGAAGCAGCGCAGGCATATAATCAAAGGCTTCTCGCAAAATCGGGAGACCGCTTTGTGCTCACCGACGAGGAGAAGAAAGCGTACAACAAAATCCTCGATGTCACAGGGACGGGCATCATGGGATACGTGAACATTCCGAAGATTGCCATTTCGCTTCCGATTTATCATGGGACGGATCCGGCGGTTCTCGAGATCGCCGTGGGGCACATAGAGGGCTCGTCCCTGCCGGTCGGCGGAAGGGGGACGCACTGTGTGATCTCCGGGCACCGGGGCCTTCCGTCGGCAAAGCTTTTTACAGACATTGATCAACTGAAGGAGGGAGATACGTTTCAGCTTCAGGTGCTGAACCGTACGCTTACCTACGAGGTGGATCAGATTCGGATTGTCCTGCCCGATCAGCTGGAAGATCTTGCGATCAATCCGGACAAAGATTACTGCACGCTCGTGACCTGTACGCCCTACGGTGTCAATACGCATCGCCTTCTGGTCCGGGGACACCGGATCAAGGGGGAGCAGACGGAATTTGTGGTCAGTGCGGACGCAGTCCGGATGGAGCCGCGCTATGTGGTTCCGTTTATCGCGCTGCCGATGCTTCTGCTGATCGCACTCTGGATTCTTTTCTTTTCCGGACGCCGTCATCGAACAGAAAAGAGAAAAGATCGTGGGAGATGAGCAGGGTGGATCGCGTACAGCAGTCAGGGACAGACAAATGCAGCAAAAAACAGAGTGTGGCAGAATGCGCCAGGCGGGAAGAATTCAGACGCGGCGTCAGGAGTGCAGAATGAAGAAGATAAATGTAGTTCACAACATAAAAATGCGCATGGCATTCCTTCTGCCAGTGTTTCTGACAGTGATCTTGCTGTGTACAATGACACCGTCAAAACGGGTTTATGCGTACACAGACGTGGATCAGAGCAGGAGCGGGACGCTCAGTGTTTCCATGGAAGGCGGGGCAGGCTTTACCTTCCGCATCTATCAGATCGGAACCTTCGGAAAGGGCGGGGCTGTTTTCAGCCGACAGAGGAGCTGAAAAAGCTGAATGCGGATCTCGGGGACTCCGATCGAATTGATCTTGGCTCCGGAAAATGGGACGCGTATGCGGCGACGCTTGCAAATTATACACATGCGCCATACCTGACGGAAGCAGTCAGTGCGGCAGTGACGGATGGAAGCGGACTTGCGACGTTTCAGAATCTGAAGCTGGGCGTTTACATGGTGCTCGGTGAGAGCCGCGTCGTGGACGGAAAGAAGTATACATTTTCTCCGAATCTGATCTCCGTACCGACATCGAAGGACGGGATCGACTGGAATTACGATGTGACGGCAGAGGCGAAGTATGATGCCGTGACTCTGCCTCCCGCACCGCAGAAGCACAAATACACGGTGACAAAGTACTGGCAGAATGATGACGGCAAGGGGCGTCCGGCAAGCATTGACGTGACGGTATCCCGCAGAGATCTGCAAAGCAGCGGATCCTTCGGGGACTGGCATACCGACAAGACGTACACACTGTCTGCGGCAAACAACTGGTCGGAGACCTGGGCCGGGGCGGACAATGCTGAATATCAGGTGGCGGAGAACGGGACCGTAAAGAATGAGGACGGCTCTCAATACGTTGTATCGATCCGCACGAGCTCCAAAACGGATGCAGACGGGACCGAGTCCACCTGGTTTTCGCTGACGAACCGTAAGACAGCGGTCACCCCGCCGGACGGGGCTGGGAAGAAACCTTCGGGTGACAAGGAAAATTCGGCCGGAACCTCGCATGGCACATCAGGCGTGCTTGGCAATGTGAAAACGGGCGACGATTCACGGATGGATCTGTGGCTTGTCCTCCTGATTGCATCCGGTGCGGTTCTGGTTCTGAGAGGGGTTGTCGGACTGCGGAGAAAATGACTGACGTTTCATCTGGGGGATTCTGAGTTTGACAAAGCGAAAGACACGGGAAGTCATCTGCCTCCTGCTTATAGCGGCAGGTATCATCCTGGTCATCGGCGGGTCGTATGTTCTTCATGAGAGAAGACGATATGATCAGGAGATGGCAGAGAAACAGGCCGTGGTACTGTCGGATCTTCGGCAGGCGATTCCGGGGTACACAGTCCTGCAGACCGCAAGATCAGAATACACAGAGCAGGACGACAGCCGGCTGGGGGACAGGAGGCACAGCGTGGTCCTTTTCGGCGGCTCCGGAAAGTGGAACAGACTTTGCGGTGATTTCCGTAGACGGTGTGGACTGTACCGGCATTCTGCAGATTCCCGCGCTGGATCTTGAGGTCGCCGTCGCTGCACGTTATGGATCCCCCGGGTATATGGCATATATTGCTAATGGAATGACGGATAACGGAAGTTTTTCCATTGCAAGTGAAAATCGGGACAGTCTGCTCGGGCGCATCATGGATCTCAGCGACAAGGATGACATATTTTTCATCGATGCCCGCGGCGGCCGTTCTGCCTACAAAGTGAGCGCGGTCTATACCGCGAAAGAAATTCCGGAAGGGACAGGCCCTGATCAGCAGAAGCCGACGCCAGTGCTCAATCTTTGCTGCCCGCAGGGGAGGCAGTGGTTTGTGGCAGAATGCACGGCTGGAGGAGAAAGTTCCTGAATAATGGTTTCTGAATAATGGTTCTTGAAAAGGGCTCGGTCTCCTTTCGTATGAAAAAGCAGGCAGGTGTGGTATCATGGACGGGACAAAGGCAAGAGATGCTTGTCCGGAACGGAGAGGAGATCGGGTATGCTTCTGGAAGAAGAGCGCAGAGAACTTGTAGTCTATGGAAAGAGAATGCTGGCAGACAGGCTGGTGACGCTGACGAGCGGCAACATCAGCATCTTTGACCCGGAGACTGGGTACATGGCAGTCACACCATCCGGGATTCCGTATGATGAGACAACCCCGCAGGACATCGTGGTCATGACGCTGGATGGGAAGATTGTCGATGGAAACCGGAAGCCTTCCAGCGAGAACCGGCTGCATGCGGCTGTGTACAAGGCAAGGCCGCACGCACGCGCGGTTGTCCATACCCACCGATGTTTGCGACAACACTCGGCATCGCAGGGGAAGAAGTGAAGGCCGTTCATTTCCTTCTGCCGGACCTGATGGGGCGGGGAACTGTGCCGCTCGTTCCTTATGTGACCTATGGAACGCAGGCCCTTGCGGAGCGTGTGAGAGAGGCGATGAAGGATTCTCCTGCGTGCCTGCTCCAGAACCACGGGATGGTGGCGTCGGGAACGTCGCTTGCAGATGCGTATGCCAGGGCATCGGCAGTCGAGACAACCGCCGAGATGCAGTGGAGAGCAGAATGCATCGGGAAGATGAGAGTCCTGACAGAGGCGGAAGTGGAGGAGACCTTCGAATCATTCCGGACCAGCTACGGACAAAAAGCTTGACGCAAAACGAACATTAAAAAGGGCTGCAGCCGGCAGTGAGGTGACCCCTCAAAGTTAGAC
>USJM01000203.1 GCA_900555005.1 uncultured Lachnospiraceae bacterium
GCCCGGCGGCCAGGGATCTTGTCATGCTGCGGGCGGCAGTGACCGAAGACAGCGGCAGGACGGTTGAGGCCGGGCAGGAGAAAAGAAGCACGTCCGGGCGGATGAAACAAAGAAGGAGCAGGCGTCATCCGGCCCGCAGGCAGGCGGCTCCGGACAGGCGCAGATCGCCGGCCTGAAAACCACGGATGGAAAAGAGGAAGAGGCCACCGTCCTCAGAGAGGATATTTCCTTCGAGGCTGGGGATGGTGTGGCCTGGAAGGGCAGCAGACTTGTGACCGGAAAGAAGGGAGGCAGTCTGTCTGTTTCCTATGAGAAGAAGGCGGGGTACGGGTGCTATTTGAGTCTGGAAGGCCTCAGGCTCCTCAGCGGCCGCAGCCTTTCCGCGGACGTGTATGTGGAGGCGGACGGCATCGGCAAGTGGATCCTGCTGTCGGCTGCAAACAGTGCCTACACCCGGGGGGATGACGATTACATTGTGAACCTGGGAACGGCGCCTGTGGACGGAACAGGGACGCTCCGGCTGCTTCTTTCGGAGGGGATTTGTGTATCGCTGGAGAGAAGTGAGCTTCTGTACCTTCCGATGGCAGACTATGAGGAGAAGGTTGCAAGGCTCAGCCAGACCAGTCTGCAGCATGTGACATTTGACGGCGACTCGGTCAGCGGGGAGATCACCCTGGACAGCCCTCGCTACATGGTCTTCCAGATTCCATACAGCAGCGGCTGGACCATCGAGGTGAACGGAGAACAAATGCGTCCGCAGCGGGCAGATCTGTGCTATCTGGGCGTGCGCCTTGAGGAAGGAACGTCGCAGATCCGCCTTGTCTATCATTCGCCCGGACTTCGGGCGGGCATTCTCTGCTCGGCCGCAGGACTGGTGCTGTTTGCCGCAGCCTTTATACTGACATCCAAAAGGAGGCGTCTTCGCAGAACTGGGAACGATCGGACACATGTGGTATAATCCGGTAGAACCCCGGAGCAGGTTCAGCGATGACGGATCTTCGTCCGAGCGGACGAAGACAAGGACTTTCGGAAACACATTTCGCGATGTCAGACTTCAGGCTGGGTTTTCAGCCGGATATAGAGGGTATTTCATGTTGTATACAGTCGTGATTCCCTGCTACAAATCGTCCAGGACAATCCGGAGGGTTGTCGAGGAGACGATGGAGCAGTTTGAAAAGATGAAGGCCGGCGATCTGGAGTTTGTTCTGGTGGACGACTGCAGCCCGGATGACGGGGCGACGGTGCGTGCTCTTCGGGAACTGGTGAAGGACTATGACAATGTCAGGGTGGTGGAGCTTGCAAAGAACGCCGGACAGCATAACGCGACCATGGCGGGGCTGAACTTTGCCTCCGGTGATTTTATCATATCCATGGATGATGACGGGCAGACTAGTCCGACGCAGCTGCCGAAGCTTCTGGCGGAGATCAACAAGGGATATGACATTGTGTACGGTTATTATCCGCACAAGCAGCATTCAAAATTCCGCAACTGGGGAAGCCGCTTCAATCAGTGGACGACACGTGTCCTCCTGGACAAGCCCAAAAACATGAAGACCAGCTCGTTCTGGATCATCCGCCGGTTTGTCAGGGACTATGCAGTGCAGTACAGGAGTGCGTACACACACCTCCAGGGCGTATTTCTGAGGGTGACGCGGAACATCAGCTGCATTCCGGTCGAGCATTTCCGCAGGCAGGAGGGGCAGTCAGGCTATACGTTCAGGAAACTTGTGCAGCTCTGGAGCAATATCATCGGGTTTTCAATCGTACCGCTCAGGATGGCAACGGTGCTTGGAAATATCTTTGCGGCAGTGGGGCTGGTCGGCATCATTACCGTGATTGTCCGGAAGCTGGTCAGGCCGGTGACGGCGATCGGGTGGCCGTCGATTATGGTTTCGATCTTCTTCTTTTCCGGGCTGATTCTGATGTTTATGGGGCTGATCGGCGAGTATATCGGCCGTATCTTCCTTGGCTTGTGCAACAATCCGCAGTATGTTGTCCGGCAGATTGATGAGCGGGGGAAAAGGCCTTATCTGGTCAATGAGGACGGACAGCAGTTTGAGCTGAAAAAAACAGATCCTGCCGGCGCAGGGTGTGGATTGGAGAAAGGAGCGTGAGACATAGTGAAAAAACTGATGGTCATGGGCGCGGGAATCTACCAGGTTCCGCTGATCAAGGCAGCCAGGGAGATGGGGATCTACACGATCGCCGTCTCCATTCCGGGAAATTACCCGGGATTCGGATATGCCGATGAAGTGCTCCATATCAATACGGTCGACTCCGAGGCAGTCCTGAAGGCGGCGCAGGAGCGGCAGATCGACGGAATCTGCACGGCCGGAACCGATGTCGCCGTGATGACAATCGGACGTGTCAACGATGCCATGGGACTTTCGGGCATCTCCTACGAGGCGGCGAAGATTGCCTGCGACAAGGTCCTTATGAAGCAGGTCTATGAGGCAAATGGCGTCCGGACGGCAAAGTACCGCAAGGTCTATTTCAACGAGGATGTCAATGAAAAAATCAAAGGTCTGGAATATCCGCTGATCGTGAAGATCGTGGATTCCTCCGGAAGCCGCGGGATCACAAGAGTCGACAGCCCGGACAGACTGCAGGCGCAATCCTGAATGCACAGTCCTTCACAAGAAGGATTACTACATTGTGGAGGAGTTCATCATTGGCCGGGAGTTTGGCGCACAGGCCTTCGTGATGGACGGAAAGGTACAGTTTGTTCTTCCTCACGGGGACTATATCTTCCTCGGGAGCACGGGGGTGCCGGCCGGTCATTTTGCGCCGTATGCCCTTTCCGAGGAAGGGGAGCGGGACTGCATCGAGACGGCGGAGAAGGCGATCCGCGCGATGAAGCTCGACAACTGTGCGGTGAACTGTGACTTCATCATGAGGGACGGCAGGACGTACGTTCTGGAGATCGGGGGGAGGTCGGGCGCGACCTGCCTGGCAGAGCTCGTCTCGATCTACTATGGTTATGATTATTACCGGAAGATCATCCAGGTCGCGCTGGGACAGAAGCCGGATTTTCCGACGGACAGGGCGGTTCCGAACGCATCCAAGCTTCTGATGAGCGACCGGGACGGAACGATCTTCTCGCTGGCAAACCGGAATCCAAAAAACAGTGAGAATATTGTCGAGGTCAAGTTTGACTATACGGTCGGCGACACAGTGAAAAAATTCCATGTCGGGCCGAACCGCATCGGTCATGTGATCACGAAGGGCGGCACGCTCGCGGAGGCGACAGCCGCGCTTGACAGGGCACTGGAGCATATTGAGATAGGGGTCAGCTGATGGACGCAGCAGGAGAGAAGAAATGGATGAACCTGTACCTGTTCGCCGATCTGCCGAAGATGGCGCATCGGATACCGAAGGACTTCACCCATGTGATGAAGCTTCAGAATGAGCGGGTGCAGGCGCTTGCAAGACGGGCATATGAGCTTCCGTTTTATAAGGAACGATTTGACCGGGCAGGGGTCAGGCCGGAGGATATCCGGACCGGGGACGATCTGACGAAGCTTCCGGTTCTGACGAAGGATGAGCTCAGAACGTGGATGGGCGGCCTGAAGGATCAGCCGCAGTACAGGGACTGGATCTGCGATACCACATCCGGATCGACGGGAAAGCCGGTGTCCGTCCTTTTTTCACCGAAAGAGAAAGCCTACATGAAGGCAAACTGGTACCGGGTCATGCTGGTGGCGGGCTACAACCCGTTGACCGGCAAGACGATGAGCCGGATCAATGCCCACGATGAGAATGCAGGCGGGAGAGATACATTTCTCCAGCGGTTCGGGGTCTTCAGACACAGGGTTGTCA
>USJM01000204.1 GCA_900555005.1 uncultured Lachnospiraceae bacterium
GCGCAGGACAGAGGACACATCGCTGATGAGGGATGGATAGGTGTAGGAGCTGCCAGAGGACAGAAGCAGGACAACCTGGTTTTTCTCCGCTTCCGGAAGAAGACCCGTCAGAATGGTGCCGCTTCCTCTGCGGCTGACAATCAGTCCGTCTGCCTCCATCAGGCGGAGCGCCCGCAGAACCGTCTGACGGCTGACGCCATAGCGCTCCTGGATCTGCAGCTGCGTGAAGAATGCCGTTCCTTTTTTTAACAGGTCCGGAATCTGTCCGCAGAGTGCGTCATACAATTCCTGATATTTCAGGCCTTTTCGGTGACTGTGATCTGTATTTTGCATCATTTTTTCCCTTTTCTCTGTGAAGACAGCCTGCAGGACTTCCCCAAAATGGGAAGATTTTCAGCACAGACACCATCTGCCATAAGAAATTATTCCCCTTTTCATTCGCTTTCGATCTTTTGACGGATAACCCTGCATCCGCCTGTCAGCTTCGGATCGTAAGAAAGTACCCCTTCCTGGGGCAAATCTTAAAAAAACACCCGACCTGGGACCACTGTCCGGAGAATATGTACTTTATTGATCACATAATAGCGCAAATATGTATTGTTAAACAAGCTGATTCTTATGAAAAATGCCAGATTCATATTGAGATAACAGGATATGTTTATATAATTGTACATGAACGGAAGGACAGAGGGTGTTCTTCCAAAAAACAACCGATTGTTTCACAGATGGAGGAAAAGACATGAAAAAGTTACTCGCAATCGCAGTCATCGGAGCAGCTGCAATGGGAATGGCGATGACAGCCAACGCAGCAGACCTGATCAAGGTCGGTTATGCGCAGGTCGGACACGAATCGGACTGGCGCACAGCCAACACGAAGAACTATCAGGATACCTTCACAGAGGACAATGGCTACTCTCTGGAGCTGGTTGACTGCGACAACGACCACGCAAAGCAGATCGAGGCAGTCCGTAACTTCATCCAGGAGGGGCTGGACTACATCATCATCGCTCCGATCCAGTCTGCAGGCTGGGATACCGTCCTTCAGGAAGCACAGGATGCCGGCATTCCGGTGATCATCGCTGACCGTGAGATCGACGCAGACGAGTCTCTGTACACCGCATGGGTCGGAACCGCTCCGCACGATGAGGGCGTGACGGCAGGAAAGTGGCTCGGGGAGCAGCTTGGCGACAAGGAAGCGAACATCCTTCAGATCGAGGGTTCTGTCGGTGCTTCCGCGGCAATCGGAAGAACAGAGGGCTTCCAGGAGGAAGTTGACAAGCATGACAACTGGAAGATCCTGGACAGCCAGTCCGGCGACTTCACACAGGACGGTGGCCAGCAGGTCATGGAGTCCTTCATCAAGAGCTACGAGGGCAAGTTCAATGTAGTGGTCTGCCAGAACGATAACGAAGCATACGGCGCGATGGATGCGATGGATGCGGCTGGCATCACCTACGGTGTAGACGGCGACGTGACGCTCATTTCCTATGACGCAACCCATGACGGACTTCAGTACACGCTGGATGGAAAGTTCAACCTCGACGTCGAGTGCAACCCGATCCAGGCACAGACCGTCTCCGATGTCATCCAGAAGATCCAGAACAAGGAAGACTATGAGAAGAAGACTCTGATCAAGGATGAGGCCTTCAACGCTCCTGGTATCAAGTCCGAGTTCGCAACAGAGATCACCAAGGATATCCTTGACAAGCGCGCATATTGATGAAAGCTTGAGCAGGCAGGGGCTTTGATCCGGCCGGCAGGAGGGGAGAAAACCTGAGAAGGCTTTTCTCCCCTTCTTTTTGAAGGCGGCCGCTCATCATCGAGTGCAGAGCCCGGGATGACGGCAAAGCCGCGTTTACCGAAGGCGGCTGCAGGCAGGACAGCAGGAGGAGTGGAATGGAAGACAATGTAATACTGACGATGAGAGGAATCTGCATGACATTTCCGGGCGTCAAGGCGCTCGATCATGTAGACTTCACGCTGCGAAAAGGGGAGATCATGGCGCTGATGGGCGAGAATGGCGCCGGGAAATCGACTCTGATCAAATGCCTGACAGGCGTCAACAAATTTGAAGCGGGGGAGATCCATCTGGAAGGCATAAGCGGGGCGATTGTCAACAAGGACACGCTGGATGCCCAGAAGAAGGGAATTTCAACTGTGTATCAGGAGGTCAATCTCTGTCCGAATCTGTCGGTCGCGGAGAATCTGTTTATCGGGCGGGAGCCGATGACGAAGTTCCACACAGTCGACCGCCGCGCGATGAACAAGCGGGCGGAAGAGCTGATGAAGAGTCTGAATCTTCCGGTTGATGTGCGCAGGAAGCTGGAGGATTATTCGATTGCACTCCAGGAGATGGTGGCCATCGCCCGTGCGGTGGATATGGACTCGAAGGTTCTGATCCTGGATGAGCCGACTTCCTCGCTCGATGACCAGGAGGTTGAGAAGCTGTTCACGATGATGCGCGCGCTGAAGAAGAAAGGCGTCGGCATCATCTTTGTCACGCATTTCCTGGAACAGGTCTATGAGGTCTGCGATTCCATCACGGTTCTCAGAAATGGACGCCTGGTCGGTTCCTATACGGTGGCGGAGCTGCCGAGGGTGCGCCTTGTTGCGGCTATGCTTGGAAAAGACTTCGATGATCTGGCCGCCATCAAGACGGACAGCACCGAGGACAAGTCGAAGGCTCCGGTTTATCTCGAGGCAAAAGGACTGAGTCATACCGGGACGATCAAGCCGTTTGACCTGACCATTCACAAGGGCGAGGTGATCGGTCTGACAGGACTTCTCGGGTCCGGGCGAAGCGAGATGGCCCGTGTCATCTACGGCGCGGACAGAGCCTCCACCGGAAGCATCAGCATCAACGGGAAGCCTTCGAAGATCAAGGCGCCGATTGATTCCATGATGCTCGGCATGGGCATGCTCCCGGATGACCGCAAGGTCGAGGGAATCATCGGGGACCTGTCGGTCCGGGAGAATATCTGCCTTGCGATCCAGGCGAAGGCCGGGATCTTCAAAAAGATTCCGATGCAGAAGCAGATTGAGATCGCGGACAAGTACACAAACTGCTTGAGATCAAGACGGCAAGCCGTGAGACGCTCGTCAAACAGCTGTCGGGCGGGAACCAGCAGAAAGTCATCCTTGCCCGGTGGCTTGCGACAAACTGTGATTTCCTGATTCTGGACGAGCCGACGCGAGGCATCGACATCGGGACAAAGACGGAGATTCAGAAGCTGGTCATTCAGCTGGCGAAGGAAGGAAAGAGTCTGATTTTCATATCCTCGGAGATTGAGGAGATGCTTCGTACCTGCAACCGGATGGTTGTCCTGAGAGACGGGGCGAAGGTCGGAGAGATTGAAGGACGCGATATGAACCAGATGTCGGTCATGGATGCAATTGCAGGAGGTGCGGAGAAATGAGTAAACTGAAAGCACTGACGCACAGAAAGCTGTTTCTGCGATCGTCAGTATGATTCTGGTCATGCTGATCAACGTCATCTACGATACGGCGACCGGCAGCGCGCCATTCTCATTCTTCTACATCACGGTGAAGAACGGTGTCCTCTATGGAAGACTGATTGATGTTCTGAATCGCGGCAGCGAGATCGCAATTCTGGCCATTGGAATGACGATCGTCGTGTCGGCGTCGGCCGGAACCGATATTTCCGTCGGCTCGGTCATGGCGCTCTATTCCGCGGTCTGCTGCGTGACGCTTGCAGGCTTCGGGGTCACAAACACCAGCACCTATGCAAGGCCGCTGATTGTCGGCATCCTTCTCGGGATCCTGGTCTGTGTCCTGTGCGGCGTGATCAACGGCTTC
>USJM01000205.1 GCA_900555005.1 uncultured Lachnospiraceae bacterium
TCGGAGGTGTACCACTACCACCTCCATGTGGTTTATATCCCGGTGGTGGAAAAGCAGATCCTTTGGTCGAAGCGATGCAAGGATGAAGCCCTCCGGGGAACCGTTAAGGAGGTCATCACACAGGTCAGCCGCAGTAAGAAATGGGAGTCCAAGCCGGTGCTTGACGAGGACGGTAATCCAATGTTGAACGCAAGAGGAAAAAAGATTTTGAGGTCATCCTACAGTGTGTTGCAGGATGACTTTTTTCATTTCATGCGAGTTGCCGGATATACCGATCTGGAGCGTGGAGAACGTGGAAGCACCGAGGAACATCTGACTGTGACCCAGTTCAAGGTGCAGGCAGAACAGCAGCGGCTGGAAGCTGTGACCGGGCAGGTGGCACAGGCAGAACAGAGTTTGGAGGATGCCAAAGCTGCCACAGCAAAACAGAAAAAGAAACTGGAATCTTTGCAAAAGGAAACCAAGGCGGCAAAGACCATTGCGCTGACAGTGCAGGACATTGAAGCAATGGGCAAAAAAGCCACATTCGGAAACAATATCACGCTGACTCCGGATGAATGCGACACGCTCAAACACTATGCGGTCAATGGTATTATTGCCAATGCTGACAACAAGCGACTGAAAGAAAAATTGGCTTCCGCAGAAAAGACGGTTTCCATCTGGAAGCAGCGGTATGAAGCGGTAAGCGAAAAATATATGGAACTCAAACAGAAAGCCCAACCCTTTCTGGATGCACTGGAAATCGCATCCGAAAAGGTTCGGGCTTTTATCAATTCTATCCTCATCAGAGGAAAGGAAACACAGGAACACGAACACCCTGCCCGGAAGCGTGGACAGGATATGGAACTTTGATGGAGGAATCGCCTATTGAAGAAATATTATGAAGAAGCGAAATATAATGCGGCATTTGACCGCTGTGTGGATGTTATGAGCCAGATGCTCCAGAAATATGGACATCAGGTTTTGGATAAATTGGAACAGGACGCTCCGCAGGAAGTGGAGCATTCCGAGGAAAGTAATCAAGCGCAGCTTTTGACGGATAAGGCTGCGTAAAATTTGCAATTTACACGTTGCGTATTCACTATGGCTATGCTATAATGATTACGCAACGTGTATTTTTTTGCTTTTGTGGAGAAAAGACGGATGGATTGTAAAAACAGAATTATAAAGTTGCGTGAAAGCACAGGACTGAACCGGAAAGATTTTTGCAAGCTCGTCCATATTCCTTACCGGACTATGACTGAATGGGAATTGGACAACCGCCATGCACCGGATTATGTGCTGTGGCTTTTGGAGTATTATATCCGCAACGAGGGACTTATGGTAAAAGGAAGGAATGAGGGAGGTGGAGATTCTGAAAAAGAAACAACTTAAATGCTATCTTTATACAAGAGTGTCCACCTCGATGCAGGTTGACGGATACAGTTTGGATGCCCAACGTGACAAGCTACGGAAGTATGCGGCATACGAGGATATGATCGTTGCCGGGGAGTATTCTGACGAGGGCTTTTCCGGCAAGAACATTCAAGGGCGGCAGGAGTTTCAACGGATGCTGAATGACATCCAGGACGGCAAAGATGATGTTTCTTATGTGTTGGTCTTTAAGCTGTCCCGATTTGGCAGAAATGCAGCGGACGTTCTGAACTCTTTGCAACTCATGCAGGATTTCGGTGTCAATCTGATCTGCGTGGAGGATGGCATTGACAGCTCCAAGGATGCAGGAAAGCTGATGATCTCTGTGCTGTCTGCGGTGGCAGAGATTGAGCGAGAAAATATCCGCACACAGACAATGGCAGGACGGGAGCAAAAGGCTCGTGAGGGCAAATGGAACGGCGGTTTCGCTCCATATGGATACAAACTGGAAAATGGAAACCTTGTCATTGCAGAGGATGAAGTGGAAGTAATTCGTGTCATTTATGACCGCTACATTCACACTAATGAGGGTGTTGCAGGAGTTGCAAAATATCTGAACCGCAATGGTTATGTAAAGAAACTAAGACAGAATAATACCATTCCGGGATTTTCAAGAGATTTTGTGAAAAATGTATTGTACAATCCTGTTTATATGGGAAAGATTGCTTACGGCAGACGAAGAACAGAAAAGAAACAGGGTACAAGAAACGAGATGCACGTGGTTGAGCAGTCGGAGTTCCCGGTTTATGAAGGACAGCACGAAGCTATCATTTCCGAAGAAGATTGGTATCTGGCACAGGAAAAGCGCAAGATCAATTCCTTTAAGCGGGAAAAGGTCAACAATCCAGACCACGCACACATCCTGTCCGGTATCTTGAAATGCCCATGCTGCGGTAAGAGTATGTACGGCAATATCGCCAAGGCGCACAGCAAGGACAAGAAAACACGGTATTATTACTACTGCAAAAATACGGTTACACCTACCGGGCATGAGTGCAGCTTCCGTCTGAATATCGAGCAGACGGAAATCAACAAATTTGTGGCGAAGGTTATCTCCGCTATGGTCAATAATCCACGGTTTGTAGAAGCGATTCAGGCGAAAATCGGAACAGCAGTTGATACAGAAGATATGGAACGGCAGATTGCTGTCCTACAAGGGCGGCTAAAGCAAGCCTTTGGAACGAAAAGCCGCTTGGAGCGTCAGATGGATACCTTGGACATCAACGATGTCCACTATGACAGAAAGATTTTGGACTTGCAGCGCCGCTATGATGAGCAGTATGATACCATAGAGGAAATCGAAGTTCAGATTGGCGAATTGCAAAGTCAGATCCGCAACATACAGCAGGAGAAGATTTCCGGTGACAATATCTATCGCTTGTTACTGGCATTTGATGAAGTCTACCATTCCGCAACGGAAGCGGAGCAGAAGGAGTTTATGAAGGCCTTTATCGAGCGAATTGAGATGTTCCCGGAGAAAAGGAAAGACGGAAGCTGGATAAAGAAGATCGTATTCAATTTTCCTGTGCCTGTTGATGGTGAGGAAGTGAAAGAACTTCCCTTGGAAACTGAAACAACTGTTGAGGCCGTCTGCCTGCTCACCAAAGAGTGAATTGCAGCGCTGACCGTTCCGGAAAACTGCTGCGGCGGGATGAATGAAGCGCTTTGATCGACGAGTTGCGGCATTTGAATCATTTCCCCCTTGCAGACGCCGAAAAAAAGCGTATAATACAATCGTTCAAGAAAAAACAGGGGAGCTCGTGCAGGCGGGCTGAGAGGAAGTGCTCCAACTTCGACCCTTTCACCTGATGCGGGTAATGCCGCCGTAGGAAGTTGACCTCATGGCTTTTTACAGGAGACGCCCGTTGTGGGTGCCTCCTGTTTTTTATTCAGAAAGGAGAAACAGATATGTTTCAGGAAATGCTCGAAAACGTGAGAGGCAAGTGCCCCCTCATCCACAACATCACGAACTATGTCACGGTGAACGACTGCGCCAACATCGTGCTGGCCTGCGGTGCGTCGCCCATCATGTCGGACGACCAGAGCGAGGTCGAGGAAATCACGACGATCTGCGGTGGATTGAACATCAACATCGGTACGCTCAACAAGCGCACGATCGAGTCGATGTTCCTTGCGGGCAAGCGCGCGAACGCGCTGAATCACCCCGCCGTGCTCGACCCCGTGGGCGCGGGTGCTTCGAAGCTTCGCACCGAGACGGCGCAGAAGCTCCTCGAAGAGGTCAAGTTCACTGTCATCCGCGGTAACATCTCCGAGGTCAAGACCCTTGCCTCCGGCAGCGGCACGACCAAGGGCGTGGACGCTGACGTCGCGGACAAGGTGAGCGAGGAGAATCTTGACAGCGCGGTCGCGTTCG
>USJM01000206.1 GCA_900555005.1 uncultured Lachnospiraceae bacterium
GTAAAAAAGTCTAACTTTGAGGGGTCACCTCAGCGCGTCGGCTGCTTCCCCTTTTTCTATTGCCTTCTTTTTCTATTGCCTTCTTTTTCTATAGCCTTCTATTGTCGTTTCGTTTCCGTATGCGTCTCGATCCAGGAGAACAGCTGCGTCAGCCAGCGCATGACGGTCACCTGTGCCAGTGCAAAGACCAGGCACAGCGCCCAGGCCTTCAGGGAAAGGCTCTTCATCTCAAACAGACCTGAGAAATAGTCCGATGCGACCAGAAAACCGAGCACACATCCAACGATCACGGCAATCCGCCATCTGTTCAGCGGCTGCGCGGTTCTGAGCAGGATCAGGAAACCGACGAGTGCCATCAGATAGGTGCTCGCGGTCGATACATCTGCCTGCGAGATGTGGAAAAGCTGTGCAAACAGCACCATCGTTGCAATCGAGAAAAATGAAGTCAGTGCAGGCGGCATCGCGCCGAAGAGGGTTGTCCGGAAAAGCTGCCATGCTGCTTTTTTTCGTTCGGCTCAAGGGCGAGCAGAAAGGCAGGCAGGCCGATGTTGAAGGTCGATATCAGGGAAACCTGTGTCGGCCTGAGTGGATACATGAACGTCCCGATGATGGAAAATACCGCCAGAAGGAGCGAGAAGATGTTCTTGTAGAGGAACAGCATCGCGGACCTGGTGATGTTGTTAATGTCCCTCCGTCCCTCCAGGACAATGTCATGCATATGCGAGAAATCGGAGTCCAGCAGGACGACCTGTGCTGCCTGTCTGGCCGCATCGCTTCCGCTTCCCATCGCGACGGAGCAGTCTGCCGCCTTCATCGCGATGATATCGTTGACGCCGTCCCGGTCATCGCCACCCTTTGACCCTTTGAGCGGAACGCATCGACAAGCGCCTTCTTCTGCTCCGGCTTCACACGTCCGAATACAGCGTACCGGTCCACGGCGTCTCTGATCTTCTGACGGTGTCAAGGCTGGTCGCATCCACATACTGGTCTGCGTCCGGAATTCCCGCCTTGCCTGCCACCTTCGACACTGTGAGCGGATTGTCCCCTGATATGACAACGACGCGGACGCCTTCCTCCGTGAATCGCTGAAATGTCTCCTGCGCATGGTCCCGGATCTCATTTTCCAGCGCAATGAACAGAAGCGGCCGTGCCTTCTGGCCGCTCCCCTCGGAAAGAGCCAGCACACGCTTCCCCTCCATCGCCCTCTGGTCGATCAGGGCCTGGTTCTGCGCAAGTGTCTTCTCCGAGAGCAGATATTCCGGTGCTCCCAGTCTGTAGAGGGTGCCGTCCGGAAGCCGCACCTCCGAATACTTGACCGACGAGTCAAACGGCTGAACCTTGCTTCCCTCCAGTGTGCCTCTCCTCGGAACGGCCGCACGGATTGCCTCCATCGTGATGTTCGCATCCGGCACCGTCGAGACATAGGACGCCAGAAGTTCCCTGGCATCCTTTCTCTCTGCCACAGCCTCAGCCTCTCCCTCCGCAGAATGCTCCTTCGCGCCTGCTTCAGATTCAGAGGAAACGGAAGCGTCTGGCTGCTCTGATCGGACTGCAGGGTCAAAGAATTCCGTCACCTTCATGACATTGCTCGTGATGGTGCCGGTCTTGTCAACGCACAGGACATCCACCCGCGCGAGGGTCTCGATGCTGTGCATGTCGTGCAGCATGACCTTGCCGAGCGCAAGCCTGGCGGCACTCATCGCCAGCGCCACGGTGACGAGGAGATAGAGTCCCTCCGGAATCATGCCGGTCACCGCGCTGACCATGGACGGAACGGCGATATGAAACGGATGTCCGTTCACGGCCATTCCCTGATACAGAAGGAGTCCGCCGACCGGGATCACCAGGATGCCGGCGATTCGGATGATCATTTCCACATCGTGGATCATCTCGGAGGGCGCTTCCTTCGCCTCCCTTGCCTTTTCTGTCAGCTTTGCCGCATAGCTGTCCTTCCCGACATGCGTCAGCTTTGCCAGAAGCCGGCCGGATGCAACGAAGCTTCCGGACTTGAGCTCGCTTCCCTCGCTCTTCTGGATCTCATCCGCCTCACCGGTCAGCAGCGACTCGTTGACGCCTGCGTATCCGGAAATCACAACCGCATCCGCAGGGATCTGCTGGCCGCTCTCCAGCCGGATCACATCCCCCAGGACCAGCTTTCCGGAGGGCACCTTCACATCCTTTCCGTCCCGGATCGCCGTGTATTCAGACACGTCCAGAAGCGCCAGCTTGTCGAGCACATTCTTCGCATAGAGCTGCTGCACAATGCCAAGCGCTGTATTGGCGATGATGATCGGGAGGAAGGTCAGGCTCTTGAAGGATCTTGCCACGACCAGGAGGATGGCCAGCAGCAGAAAGATTCCGTTAAAGTACGTGAAAACATTCGACATGACGATGCTTTTCACGCTGCCCGTCCCCTCCTGAGGAAGCTCGTTTCCCTGTCCGGACAAAAGAAGCTGCTCGGCTTCCGCCGAAGTAAGCCCCTGGCCTGTCTTCCGGTTCTCTATCATCCTGACCGTCCCCCTGTTTTCTGGCTGCTGTTTTCCGGTTACTGTTTTCTGGTTACTGTTTTGTACTGTTTTGTGGTTGATTTTGCTGTTTTCTGTCTGCAGTTTTCTAATATGTGCCTGTCAGCCTGCAGCGGTTCACACCCGCAGGCTTCTGCCTTCCAGATAGTAGCGCTTCTCATTCGCATGTCCCATCGAGAAGGTTTTTCTCGGAAGGGCGCCGTCCGCGGCAACCGCCGGGAACAGGCGGTGTTTATCCATGGAAGGAAGAAGGAAGCCCGCATTCTCCTCCAGGGAAGCCAGCTCCGACACAGTCTGCTCCCCATGGATGTAGTCGATCCGGACGCCTTTTGTCCTGACAAGCTCATCCAGTGCTGTCTGGAGGGCTCCGACTTCAAGCCCGGAGACCGGATGATCGATCACCAGCATCCGGCGCGTGCCGCCGAAAATGACCGGAATTCTGTAGCAGTCCGTCCGCGGCGTACACTGAGCGCCCTCACGGCCGGCCGCCCCGCTCCATCCCCATCAGATTCTTCCGCCAGATAAGCGTCCGGGTTCTGCTTCTTCAGAATTTCGACGGTCTTTCTTACGATCTCCTCACCCGTCAGCTTCCCTTCGCCGAACAGGACGCGGTGGATCGGCTCAAACACGATGCCGTCATCATGGACATTCTCCAGCTCGCAGAGCGCGTATCTGGCCGGATGATTCTCCAGCTCCTGCGGGGTCAGTGTCTGCTTGATCTCCTCCCAGGCCGCCTTGGCTGTCGCAAGGGAGTGATTTCCATCCCCCATTGCCATGAGGAATTCCTTTCCTTTTCCGAAGCGCTCCGTCGACTTGTCATAGAGCCTTGAGAAAGCCTCCTGCACGCCGCCAAGCTCCTCCTTCGGGAAGAAAGTCCCCGTGATATGGCCTCCATCCAGCATCAGATCTGTGTCGTATGCCACCGTCCCTTTCTTTTTTGCAAGCGGCTCGATCACCGTCTTCTCCGGATCGTCGATCAGGATGATGATATGCGGAAGCTCAACCGGCGCCCCCCGCCGGATGCGGAGCCTCGGCGGGATCCGCTCCGTGATCGTGCGCTCGGTCGCGCGGATCAGGGAGGTGGAGCCCTTCGTATAGTCGTATGCCTCCAGATCGACTGCGATGACCAGCCCAAGTCTCGTCCGCCCGGCAGCCGTCCGCTTCACAAGCATGCAGCCCTCCGGCAGGGTTCTGAGCACGCCGGTTTCTTCATACTGTTTCATATGGCTCCCGCCCCGCCCCGTCCGCCCTT
>USJM01000207.1 GCA_900555005.1 uncultured Lachnospiraceae bacterium
CGAGACGACCAAAGTCGTCTCGTAAAAAAGTCTAACTTTGAGGGGTCACCTCAGCAAGACGGATCCTTTTTGATATTCCGGATGTTGGATTCATCCGATGAACTTCGGCCCGATGTATCCGGTGACACCGCGGTCTCAATCTTTGCCCAGCCTTCGACGATGCCGTAGTAAGTGACAGATTCACCGCCGTACAGGGAACCGATGATATTGTCACCGTAGCCAGGCTCGCTCCGGATGTAGCAGGCACTTGTGATTGTTGCCGTCGAGGGAGCGGAAGTTTCCTGCTGAACCGGCTGCTCCGGCTGTGCTTCGTCCGCACCGTTCTCATTGCCGCCCTCCTGAGAAGCGGAGCTTCCCGGAAGAATGACGATCTGATCGGAACTGCCGGATGAAGAACCGGTATCTGCAGACGAGCCGGATGCTGAGCTGGAGGCACTGACTGCCGGAGCTGTATAGTTTCCAACGGAGGAACCAGTATCCATATTCGTGACGGAGGAGGCATTCCCCTTCACAGAGGAAGAACCGCCGGCAAGATAACTGGTCTTTACAGAAGGAGCGGTTGTTTCCTTTGTGGTGCTTTTCGATGTGGCACTGTCAAGATCTGCTGTTCCGATGCCGGATACGGTGGAAGCGCCGGCCTTTGAACCGGACGAAGCGGCGGATTGCGCCGCTTTTGCAGCCGTTTTTTCAGTGGATTTTGTGCCTGTTTTTTCGGTCACCTTTTCGGTCGTTTTCTCGGTGGCTTTTTCTGTCCCCTTTCTGTCTGACGCTCTGTGGCCTTTTCGGTCGCCTTCTGTGCCGCTTTTTCGGATCCGGACTGTGTCGACGCTTCTGTTATGGACTCAGACATGATGACGATATCGGAGGCCGGATTCTGCCCGGATTTGGCAGGCTTTTTGTTCCGGTACTGCCCGACGAGAGTTGTGACCATGACGATGACGACGACGATCAGAAGTGCGGCTATGATCAGAACAAGATACCGGAGATTATCCGACAGCCATTCACGGAAGGAGCTGTCTCCCTGGGACTTGTTTGTGTGTTTGTTGCTCATGTGGTGAACCCTCCTGATTCATTCTTGCTGCCATAGATAACCGTCATTTTAGACGATTTAGCGTATTCTTTCAAGCCGCGATCTGACAGGCAGGAAGTCCAGATTTGTTGCAGAATTGACGCAGAAATGATTGGAGAGATATAAGGGACAGATTTGCCCCGCATAAGACGGATATGCTAGAATAAATCCGTACCGGTTTGTATTTAATTTTGATGACGCGCGGGTTCGTTGCTTCATAACGAATTCGATCACAACGAATTCGATCACACGAACATGCTGGGGCATGGAGAAAGAACAATTTGGGAGGAAAGATGTCGGATAAGAAGACAGGACAGTCAGGTGAGCATCTGGTCGATCAGGGTTTTGACGGATATCTGGATGACGATCTGATCACCGAGGAGGAGGAGAAGTATTACAGCGCGGATATCGATCCGGAGGAGATGAGAGCGTTCCGGGAAAGTCAGCAGAACCAGAAAGGCCGCAGCAGAAAAGAGGACCCGGTGCGGAATGTAGAATCAGGTCCCGTTCCGGGGGAACGCAGGGCTGGCAGGCGCAGGACAGCGGAATGACCGGAGCCGGGCTGCAGGGCGCTCCCGGGGGACTGATCGATGAGGCGATCCGGAGATTGATGCGCGGATTGATGATGCGATGTCGCGCCGGGCGCAGCGAAGAAGAAGAGAGCGCAGGACGCGCAACCTGTTTATCACAGCAGTGATTGTTCTGATCGCCCTTCTTGCCTGCTTCACCTATGCAAGGGTGCTTGTCCCGCAGGACAGTGATCTGCCATGGCCGTCGTTCCTGGGGAGCAGACCGGACACAGTGCCGGCGGCGCTATCATTTTTAGACAGAAAAACCGGAAGCGGTAAAGCAGATACAGACGGCAGCAGTGTGGTTGTGAAGGAAACGCAGGCACCGCAGCTGAGCCTGGAAACGGAGGCAAAGGAGACGGAGGCCGCGCCTGTCCAGACGACGGAGACGCCTCAGACGGCGCAGGCAGCTGCCTCAGGGGCCAATGCAGACACGATTGCGAAAGCGCAGCTGATGGCGGAGCAGTACGACTACGACGGCGCCATCAGCCTCCTTCAGAGCATTCCTGACTATCAGAATGACCAGACCATCACGGACGCGATTTCTCAGTATCAGACGACAAAGGCCAGCTGTGTGGAGCGGATGTGACGACGGTGCCGCACATTTTCTATCATTCGCTGGTCAATGATCCGTCCAGAGCGTTCAACGCAAGCGTGCTGGGACAGTCTCAGGCGGACGGCTTCAATGCCTGGATGGTGACGACCGACGAGTTTGATCAGGTGACACAGCGGTTGTACGATGCGGGCTATGTCTATGTACGGCTGCACGACCTGGTTGTGGAGACGACGGACGCGGACGGCACGCCGCACTTTACGCCCAACACCAGCCTGATGCTTCCGCCGGGGAAGAAGCCGATTGTCCTTTCCGTCGACGACTGCAGCTACTACCATTCCTATGAGCCTGCAGGATTCCCGGACAAGCTTGTCCTGGATGAGAACGGGCAGGTTAAGTGCCATTATGTTGACGCAAACGGGCAGGAGTCTGTCGGGGATTATGATGTCGTGCCGAGGCTCAACACATTTCTGGCGCAGCATCCGGACGGCTGCTACAAGGGAGCAAGGGGCATCATGGCGATGACCGGATATAACGGCGTCTTCGGCTACCGGACAGATACCGACTATGTAAAGAAGGAGCATCTGGAGGATGACCAGGCCAAGTGGCTTCAGGCGCATCCGGAATACAATTTCGATCAGGATGTGGCAGATGCGAAGGTGATTGCACAGGCGCTGAAGGATGAAGGCTGGGAGTTTGCGTCCCACACATGGGGACATCTGTCTGTCACGGACAAGACAGCCGAACAGCTGAAGACGGACAATGAACGATGGGTTGCGACTGTCGAGCCGATTGTCGGAAAAACCGATACGATCATCTTTGCACATGGCAATGATATCGGTGACTGGACCGGCTATTCCGACGATAATGATAAATACGCGTACTACAACAGCGCCGGATATCACTTCTACTGCAACGTAGACGGGTCGGTTCCGCACTGGGTGCAGATAACAGACAAGTATGTACGGCAGGGCAGAATCGATGTCGACGGATACCGGCTGTGGCTGTGCAAGAACGGGCAGGACACCTCGCTCAGCAAGCTGATTGACACATCCGGGATTTTTAACGACCAGCGCCCGACGCCGGTTGTGGCAAATGGACAGTCCTGAAACGAAGATGAAAAGGGAGAGCCGGTCGTCCGGATTGGGACGGCCGACTCTCCCTTTTTCAGAATTTTCTCAGACTGCGGCAGAGACAATGTCTGGCCCCTGACAGGATCATGTTTTTTCAGAATGCTTCTTGAAATACTGGGCGTTGCGCTTTTCCTCGCCCCTTGCAACCCGGATCAGTCCGGGGAGATGCCTGTCAAACATAATGGCAGCAAGCACCAGAGCAAGCACGCCGGCTTCCGGACCCTTGAACAGGAATGCCAGGACAGCAAAGAGAGTGGTGATCACAACAGCGCCCACAGGGAGGTAGCCGGTGGAAAAGACGACGAACATCCCGACAGCATCGGAGATCAGCCCGAGGAGCGGGGCATACAGGAAGATCCCCATGCAGGTTGTGGCGACACCCCTTCCGCCGCGAAAACGGTGCCAGAGCG
>USJM01000208.1 GCA_900555005.1 uncultured Lachnospiraceae bacterium
GGCGTATGCAGGTTTTCGGCAGGAAAACTGAAAGACTACGCGAGAGCTCTGTGGGAGCTGACAGATGCCTTTGACCTCCAGGGGAAGCTGGCGCTTCTCGCCCGGGAACGGGAGGAGAGCGGACTGCGCGCTGACTCCGAGGTGTACAGCCAGGCAGCCCCCGCCATCGCAGAGGTGCTTGACGAGGCGGTTTCTCTTCTTGGAGACGAGAAGATCAGGCGGTCGCAGTTTGAGCAGATTCTGGAGGCCGGACTCTCGGAGTCAAAGATCGGCATTGTCCCGCCGGGAATCGACGAGGTGCAGATCGGAGATCTGATGCGGTCGAGGATTACGAATGTCAGGGCGATTCTGTTTCTTGGCATGAATGATGAGTTTGTGCCGGGGAGAAGCCATGAAGGCGGGATCCTGACCGATGTGGAACGGGATTATCTGAGACGTCAGGCGTTCCATCTGGCTCCATCCGCAAGGGAGGAAGCTGCAGTCCGGCAGTTCTACCTGTATCTGAGCCTGACAAAGCCTTCGGATTTTCTGATTCTTTCCTGTTCCCGGACGACGATGGACGGAAGTATACTCCGGCCGGCTGCAGCGCTGCTGCAGATCCGCCAGCTCTTCCCGAAGATTGAGATTCAGGATGGCTTGCCGGGCGGCCTGGCCGGGACAGTCTATCTTCCCAAAGAAGCGCCGGATGCGCTGGCGGGAGTTCTGGCGGCGGGCAGAGACTGGACGGAAGCGGAGAAGGAGGAGCAAACGCCCATGCTCCGGGAGCTGTATCTGGCGTCTGCCGCAGAAAGACCAGAGCAGACCCGCAGGCTCCTGAAGGCACTGGACATTGTGCCTTTGCCGCGGCTGAGCCGTGAGACCGCCAGAAAACTGTACGGAGACAACCTGGAGGGATCCGTCTCAAGGCTTGAGACATTTGCACTCTGTCCGTTCAGGCAATATGCGGTCTACGGGCTGGGACTTCAGGAGCGCAGACGATACGAGGTGCAGGCCTCCGATGTCGGAACGCTGATGCACAGGGGGCTGGAGCTTTTATCGGCGCGGGTGAAGGGAAGTCGGGATGTTTCGTGGAAAATCCTGCCCCCGGAAGCGCTTGACAGGTGGGCAGAGGAAAGTCTCAGACAGGCCTGCCTGGAAACGTCCGGCGGGAAATTTGAGGATACGTTCCGGAGCGCCGGACAGTACCAGCGGCTTCTCCGGATCTTCCGCCATGCCGCGGCTGTCCTGAAGCTGCAGCTTGCAGCGGGAGATTTTGAACCGGCGCTGTTTGAGACGCGATTTGATTCAAGGGACAGAAGGAC
Organism: uncultured Lachnospiraceae bacterium; assembly: GCA_900555005.1. The sequence continues at coordinate 1,302 of USJM01000208.1, forward strand.
AGCGGAGCCTCTTTTCTTTTCAGATGGAAGCCGGATGAATCTGTCCGGACGGATTGACCGGGTTGACGAGGCGTCCGGAGGGGATGACAGTCGTCTCTTTATCAAGGTTGTCGATTACAAGACCGGTTCGACAGGGTTTGACTTGAATGAGGTCTGGATGGGGACGGAGCTCCAGCTACCGGTTTATATGGACACTGCGCTGCGGATGGAGCGCCAGCGCCACAGGAAGAAGGAGATTGTCTGTGCGGGCCTTCTCTACTTTCCTGTTCGGGATCCGGTCCTGGACAGCAGATATGCCGATCTGGATGATGCTTCCCTTGAGGCGGAAAGAACCCGGAAGATCCGTCCAAGCGGGCTGATTCTGGATGACAGGGAGGCCGTCTCCCTCTTCAGCTCAGACCCGGGCCTTCTGTCTGAGGTCGCGCCGGTGACGCTCAATAAAGACGGAAGCATCTCTGCGGCAAGATCCAGCGTGGCAGACGCGCGGAAGCTGTCCCTCCTGTCCGCATATGCCAGAAGGAAGATGATTGAGACGGGAGAGCGGATTCTCGGAGGGGAGATCGCGCCGTCTCCTCTGAAGGAAAATGACCGGATGGATGCCTGCAGCTACTGCGCGATGAAGGCTGTCTGCCGGTTTACAGGACATGACCCGCAGATGAGGTACCGGCAGATGCCGAACATTCCGCAGGACGAGATCTGGAAGAGGATGGCGGAGGAGACAGAATCAGCCGGAGGCCGGAAGGAAACAGAGATGGACTGAAAGCAGAAGGGCTCCGGGCAGATGCCGGGAAAAAGAGAGAATCAGAAGCACAGGAGAAAGAGGACCGTATGGGAAGAAGCTGGACGGATGAACAGAAGAAAGTCATCGAGACAAGAGGCAGCAGCCTCCTTGTCTCGGCAGCAGCCGGCTCCGGCAAGACCGCGGTGCTGGTTGAACGGATCCTCCGTGAGATTCTGGATCCGGTGCACCCCGTGGACCTGGACAGGCTTCTGATTGTGACATTTACACGGGCAGCGACAAGCCAGCTCCGGGAGCGGATCCGGGACGCTGTGACCGCGCGCTATGAGGAGGAGCCCGGAAATGAACAGCTCCGGCATCAGATGACGCTTCTGTACAGCGACCATATCATGACCATCGACAAATTCTTCCTGATGGTGATCCGGGAACATTACCAGCAGATCGGGCTCGACCCGTCTTTCCGGATCGGTGATGAGGGCGAGCTCAAGCTGATGCGGGCAGACCTCATCTCGGCAGTGCTGGAGGAGGCATACAAGGAGGGGGATCCGGATTTTCTGCGCTTCTCTGACTGTTATGTCTCCGGCATATCGGACGCAGCCCTTGAGGAGATGGTGCTCGATTTCTGGGAAAGCTCGTCGTCGCATCCCTGGCCGAAGGCGTGGCGGCACGCGTGCCTGAGGCAGTATCAGGAGGAACCGTCCTCCTGGACATGGCTCTCGCAGCTTCTCGATGTTGTCCATACGCAGCTTCAGGACATTCTGGAGAACATCGATCAGACGCTTGCCCTCTGTGCGCTGCCGGGAGGCCCGAAGTCCGCGCAGCCGGCGCTGCTGTCTGACAGAGAACTGGTTCTGCAGCTGATGGGAGAGGGTTCCTATGATCAGCTGAGCGCTTTATTTTCCGAGCTGAAATTTGCCAGAATCTCGAAGAAGGAAAAAAAGGGGGAGGAACCATACGATGCTGTCAAGGTGCAGATGGTTGCGGACCTTCGGGACAGCTGGAAGAAAAAGCTCGGAAGCCTCAGGGATAAATATTTCCTGCGTCCGCTCCCGGAGGAGGCGGAGCTGATGAAGCGGACAGGAGCGGATTTTGCCGTCCTGGTCCGGCTTGCAGACCGCTTTGAGGAGGTCTTCACCGAGGAGAAGACTAGAAAGAATATTCTGGATTTCACGGATACTGCCCATCTTGCGCTGAAAGTGCTCATTGAAAAGGATGAGCATGGAGACATCGTGCCGACACAGGCTGCGCGGGAGTACCAGGACTACTTTGAGGAGATCGCCATCGACGAGTACCAGGATTCCAATGAGATCCAGGAGCTGCTTCTGTCGAGTGTATCCAGGGAAAGCAGGGGCGTATACAACCGGTTCATGGTGGGAGATGTCAAGCAGAGCATCTACCGGTTCCGGATGTCCGACCCCGGTATTTTCATGAAGAAGTACGAAAGCTATCGGAAAATGGCAGAAAACCCGAATGGGGAGGAAGGCGTGCAGGCAGGACCGGGTGTGCAGCCGCAGCAGCCCCGCCAGCTGCGAATCGATCTGCATAAGAACTTCCGCTCCCGAAAAGAGGTGCTTGAGGCCGTGAACCTGATCTTCCGGCAGATCATGCGGCGGGAGGTCGGAGGCGTTGAATACGGGGCAGATGGATCTCTGTATCCGGGTGCCGTGTTCGAGGCCTATCCG
>USJM01000209.1 GCA_900555005.1 uncultured Lachnospiraceae bacterium
CCCGTCCGATGTCTGAGACACTGCACGGTAAACTTCCGCAGAAGCGCATCGTAAAGGATGCAGCACATGGCTACAGCTCCTATGGCAATCAGATCGGACTGGCGACCGGATATGTCAAGGAATTTTATCATCCGAACTATGTCGCAAAGCGGATGGAGCTTGGGGCGGTCATGGCGGCAGCTCCGAGAAAGAACGTCCTCCGCGCGGATTCGCGGCCGGGTGATGTGATCATCCTGCTCGGCGGACGGACCGGACGGGTGGAATCGGTGGCGCGACCGGATCTTCGAAGGCACACAACGCACAGTCGATCGAGGTGTGCGGAGCCGAGGTTCAGAAGGGAAATGCACCTACAGAGCGCAAGCTTCAGCGGATGTTCAGGAGACCGGAGGTTTCGAGACTGATCCGCAAGTGCAATGATTTCGGGGCAGGCGGTGTGTCTGTTGCGATCGGAGAGCTGGCAGATGGTCTTATCATTGACCTTGACAAGGTTCCGAAAAAATATGCGGGACTTGACGGAACTGAGATTGCGATTTCAGAGTCCCAGGAGCGCATGGCGGTGGTCATCGATCCGGCAGATGAGCCGGCTTCATGAAATATGCGGCGGAGGAGAACCTTGAGGCCAAGAGGTGGCAAAGGTTACAGAGGAGCCCAGGCTGGTCATGAACTGGAGAGGGAAGACCATCGTTGATATTGAGCGGGCTTTCCTCGACACGAATGGGGCGCATCAGGAGACAGATGCCAGAATTGAAGAGCCGGATGAGAACAGCCGGTTCTTTGAGAAAAAGCCGCTCGACGAGGCAGAGGTCCGGGACAGGTGGCTGAAAAGTCTCTCCGATCTGAACGGCTGCTCACAGAAGGGCCTTGTGGAGATGTTCGACTCTTCCATCGGCGCGGGGACAGTCCTCATGCCCTATGGTGGAAAATATCAGCTGACAGAGACCCAGTCGATGGTCGCAAAACTCCCGGTTCTGAAGGGAACATGTGACACGGTCACAATGATGGCAGCCGGGTTTGATCCCTGGCTTTCCTCCTGGAGCCCGTACCATGGCGCACAGTACGCTGTCCTGGAGTCTGTCGCACGCATTGTCGCGGGCGGTGGAGACTGGAAGAAGATTCATTTTACCTTCCAGGAGTATTTCAGAAGGATGAGCGCCGACCCGGAGAGATGGAGCCAGCCGCTGGCGGCACTGCTCGGGGCATACGCGGCACAGCGGGGATTCGGTCTTGCCTCCATCGGCGGAAAGGATTCCATGTCAGGAACATTTGACAACATTGATGTGCCGCCGACGCTCGTATCGTTTGCGGTCGATGTCAATGAACTTGACAATATCATCTCGCCGGAGCTGAAGAAGGCGGGATCAAAGCTTGTTCTGATCCAGGTTCCGAGGGATTCATATGACCTTCCGGACTATGAGGCGGCAAAAGAGCAGTATGGCAGGTTCTTCGAGGATGTAAAGGCGGGAAGAGTGATCTCAGCCTATGCGATCGACCGGATGGGGGTCGCGGCGGCCCTGTCAAAGATGGCATTCGGCAATCATCTTGGCTTCCGCATCGAGCATTCGGTCGCACCTGAGGACCTGTTCTTCCCGGATTTTGGCGCAATTGTGGCAGAAGTACCGGACGGGAAGGTCTCAGAGCTTCAGACAACCTACACAGTGGTCGGTGTTGTGACGGGTGACCAGAAGCTGTCCTACAGAGGCATCACAATTCCTTTAGAGGAGGCGATCTCTTCCTGGACCGGAACGCTGGAGCAGGTCTTCCACTCGCATCCGGGCAGACCGGAGGAAAGCGCAGATGCGCCGGAAAAGCTTCCGATCTGCGAGGTGCCGCGGATTGCAGTCTGCACGCATCATTTCGCACAGCCGAATGTCTTTATCCCGGTCTTTCCGGGAACAAACTGTGAGTATGATTCGGCCAAGGCCTTCGATGCTGCGGGAGCCAACACGGATGTGAGGGTTCTGAGGAGCCGGACAGATGAAGAAATATCGGAATCGATCGATGAGTTTGCAGCCTCGATCGACAAAGCCCAGATCCTCATGTTCCCGGGCGGATTTTCCGCAGGAGATGAGCCGGATGGCTCTGCAAAGTTCTTTGCAACGGCCTTCCGCAACGAGAAACTGAAGGAGGCTGTCACAAGGCTCCTGAATGAACGCGACGGTCTCGTACTTGGCATCTGCAATGGTTTTCAGGCACTGATCAAGCTGGGCCTTGTGCCGTATGGCGGGATTGTCGGTCAGAAGGAGAATTCTCCGACACTGACCTTCAATACCATTCACAGGCACATTTCGAGAATGGTCTATACTAAGGTCGTTTCAAAGAAGAGCCCCTGGCTCAGCAGGGCGCAGGCAGGCGGTGTGTATGTGAATCCGGCATCCCACGGTGAAGGCCGGTTTGTGGCGGATGAGGCCTGGGTACGGAAGCTGCTTGAAAACGGGCAGGCGGCGACCATGTACTGCACGCCAGATGGAACGGTTACATCTGACAGTGAGTGGAACGTGAACGGCTCGGTCTGCTGTATTGAGGGGATCACGAGCCCGGACGGGCGGATCTTTGGAAAGATGGCACATGTCGAGCGCAGAGGCGAGGGCGTCGCGATCAATATCAGCGGCGAGCAGGATATGAAAGTATTTGAGAGTGGCGTTGACTACTTCAGGGTGTAAATGATTCATGGATAACGAAGAAATCAGGGAGCTTCTGAAGGAGCTTAAGGAAACATCAGACGAGAGTACGGCTGTAAGATCGAGGGTTGTGAAGATTCATTTCGACACACGCCAGGAAGCGGAACGCCGGGCACGTGCGAGAGAGAAAGCCCGGGAAGAGGCCGAAAGACAGCGCGAGAAGGAAGAGCAGGAGGAAAAAGAGCGGCAGGAGGCACTCAGCCGGAAGGCGGAGGAGCAGACGGAAGCCATTGTCAGTGAGGCAAAAGCAGAGGCATCTGCTGTGTTTTCTCCTGATCTTTCCACCGATATGGAGAAGCTGGAGGAGAAAAAGCCTGAAGAATCGCAGCCGGAAGAGACAGATCTGAAGCTTCACTGGGGGATTGCGCGCCTGCCAAAGAGAGGCGTGGAGCCTGTACGTGAAGCTGCGCAGCGGCAGCATCCTCCGGAGAAAGGAGACAGCTCCGAAGAGGCGGCGGGGGAGGAGGACGAAAGCCCGGAAGAGACATCCGAGCAGGATTCGCTTCCCAGACGTCTGGCCGAGAGAATCCGGGGTGGATTTGGAAGCCTGATCCAGCGCCTTTCACGTGAGGATGAGAATCCGGACCAGAAAGATGCGCAAAAGGGGACAGGGGACACTCAGAGCCGGGAGAACGGCAGTTATGACGACGATCCGGACGAGGAAGACGCACTGGATGAGGATGAGTTCGGAGATGAGGAGGGCCGGAGCCATATACGCCGGAGCCGCAGCCGGAAGGTTCAGCTGAGGGAGGAGATATCGGAAAGCTTCTGTATGGAGTTCCGGCATCTCCGGAGATAGAGATGAGAGAAATTCATGCCCCGCAGCCGGAGGAAGATGCGTCTGAGGAAACAAAAAACGGCGTGAGAGCATCAGCAGCCGGCAGAACGGGCATGCCGGTTCAGGAAACATCAGCGTCTGCGCAGGAAGTGTTACGAAAACCGGAACGGCCGGCGGGCACCGCCCAAAGGGGGGCGGCCCCCCCCTT
>USJM01000210.1 GCA_900555005.1 uncultured Lachnospiraceae bacterium
CTGCTGCGATCAATGCAACAAGGCCGATAACAAGAACTACGGGAACTGCAATCATTGCCAGACCGAAGACCGTCACTGCAAGCCCGGCCAAAAACAGCCAGCCGATACCTCCGAAAATCCATCCGAGCAGTGTGCCGACAGCCCGGAAAACAATCCCGTAAGCTTAAACAGCCCGATCATGATAAAAATAAGTGCCAGAATGCTCAACATAGTTTTCTACCTCTTTCTCCTCATAGGCAGCTTCAGATCGATAGCGGGATGCGTCCTCGATTCCGATTGTTTTGCTGTATTCCTGATTCCTGTCTATTGTGATCAGTTTTGTCCCTGAGCAATCTGGAGACGCACATTATTGATCCTGCATTCAAATCCGATTCCGAGAACCTATATAGCAAGTTCGGGATGTATGTCACCGATGCCTTTATTATTTTTGCCTGTACGGATCCATTTTCCCATTCAGGAAACTGAATAGAACGTGTGAAACGGTTCTTTGATAACCCGGTCGAATACTTTTTCTCCCTCAGCAGAAAGTTTTTCTTCATTAACACCTGTCAACGTGCCGTTACGCCAGACTACACGGCCATTGACCATGGTAAGATCCGTATATCCTGTCACACCGCAGCGGGCGAGAAGATTCTTCGGGTCATGGATAGCCCCTGTAAGCTCGAGCTTCGCAGAATCGATCATAAAGAGATCTGCTGCTTTATGAGGTTCCAGACTTCCAAGATCATCACGGCCAAGCGTTTTCGCCCCGTTTACAGTCGCGATCTTGAGCATATCATACGGAGAGATCGCCCCTCCGCGGCTCTTGCTGAAGTACGACTGCGCCATCCATCCAAGTCTCATAGAATCAAGAAGACTTGATCCATCATTTGTTGCCGAACCATCGCATCCCAGGCTGATATTGACTCCTGCTTCCTGCATATCTTTAATCGGCAGAATCGGGAATCCTCCCAGCAGTGCCGGCGTCGGGCAATGCGAAACACCTGTTCCCGTCCTTGCAAGTGTTTTCCACTCTTCCGGCGTAAGTTCCCATGCATGGGCGATCCATACATCGGGACCCACAAATCCGACTTCCTCCGCCCACTCCAGCGTACGCTTGCCCCACCGCCGGACCATCACTTCGTTCTCGCCTTCACCCAGATGCGTATGCATCCGGAGTCCGTTCTCCCTGCAGTATTTCACCGTTTCAACGAACGTCTCTTTTCTGCAATTCATAGGCTGACACGGAGACGGAACGATCTGATGCATCGAAAAGGGCCGGGGATCATGATATCGCTTTCTCAGCCGCTCACAATCATCAAGGAACTCTTCTGTTGTTTCCACCATATTCACGGGCATGTCGCTGCCGGACTCAGGCGGAAGCGTATTCGTTCCCCTTCCCGCATGATATCGGATTCCAAGGAGATCCGCTGCTTCCATCTGCCGGTCTACAGGCCGCTTGCCTGTTCTATCCGTGTAGCAGTATTGATGGTCAAAAGCCGCCGTACAGCCGTGCTTGATCAGATCCGCCATCGCAGTCAGCGAAGAGTAATAGATCACATCATCATCGATCGCCTGAAAGATTTTATAGATCTTCGCGATCCATTCAGGCACAGTCATATTCGCATAGTCAATCGTGATCAGATTCCTGACAAATGTCTGAAAGAAATGATGATGCGTATTGATGAGTCCCGGATAGATCAGCATACCGGTCGCATCAATCACCTCCGCGCCTTCAGCCTGTTCGTTCCGCTGAGCGAAGGCCCGATGGATTCAATTTCCGGTCCATTCACCAGAATATCGGCATTCCTGCAGACTGTGTCGTTTTGATCACAGGTCACGATGGCACGTGCGTTCTGAATGAGCACCTTTTTCCCCATTAACGCTCCTCCTTCTTTGATACGATGCATAAACATATAGCTGATACAATGATGATCACTTGATAAGTAATACTCTATAGTCTATATCTAGTATAAGGTCAAGAGGGTAGGATTCGCCTTTCCGGTGCGGGAAGTTTTGGTTATTTACACGGACGCATCACTCCATGATCGGATAAATGGTATCGCCCGCAGCCTCCATGACAACCGGTTCCGTGTCATACTCCACGCCGAAGATGTCTTTGATTTCAAACATGTACATGTAGAAGCCGTCACCCATATCCTCGTTCTGCATGACCACATCCTCCGACCATGTCACCGTGTCAGTGGTATCCCAGGCGTCCTCGTCCGTATCAGCCTCATAGGCCGGCAGCAGGAAGACGACCTCATCGCCTGCCTGCAGTGGAGTGATGCCCCGGCTTGTCTTACTGCCGGACGCATCTCCGCTGTCTGTGATGCCGTCATACGTACCAAGTACCCGATATTTCTCCGTAGAACAATCATAAATGGCGTGAAGATTGGTTTCCTGTCCGTTCACCTTCGCCGGGATGGAATACAGATTGTAATAGTCTGTTTCCTCAATCAACTCAGCATTCACAAATTCACCGCCGATCGTCATCCACTGCCCCCAGAAGTTATCCTGGAATGTGCCGTTTTCCCAGTCGCCGTTGATGTCGTTATCCTCACCGAGGTAGACATATTCGGAAGATGATCCATCCTCCTGTCCGTCCGGCATATACAGCAGAAGGAAATGGACGGACTTCACTGCCTCCAGTCCCGAGGTAATCGAGAGATTCAGGTACCCGTCCTCGCCAACCGACTGCGAAAACTGTACATCGAAGTCGCTTCCTGTCACAGGCTGAAGCTCTGTCAGCTGCTCCTGCATATCCTGCCAGAAAGCACCGTCCCCCGATGAATTTGACTCGGCACCAGACGAGTCGTATTCCGTCCAGGCCGCCTGCCAGTCCACATCGCCGTAGGTATCCGTGACTGCTGCGATATACTGAAGATACGGCGTATTATCTGAATGTTCCATGTACATCGACAGCTCATCCTCTGTCGCGCCAATCGGATAAAAGACCGAAATGCCGTTGGATTCTCTCTTCCCGGACCGTGTACGCTGTAGACGACCGCCTCGTCGATTGCCGACAGAAGAGCAGTGCCGTCCGTCTGCACGTAGTCCTGCGTGTTGGTCACAAGATCAGCCAGGTCGATCATGTTGCAGTAACCCTCTGTGTCTGTATTGCCGCCATAGGACTCTGTCTGTCCGCGCCGGAAGCCACACTGTTCAGCGTCCGCACATCGTTCGCCGCCAGCGCCATGCCGCCGGTGTATTCATCGAAAGCGGCATCCAGTTTCCCTGTCTGAGAGAGATCAATCACGGAAAGCGTCGCCTCATCGGCGCAGTCGAGTCTCGTGCATTTTTCCAGAAAAGCATCGCAGACGATCTGCCCCAGCTCATCTCCCTTCATGGAAGGATTCTCTCCGAGCGCATTCAGCATCGCCTCGTAATCCCATCCCAGTCCGGGCTCTGTCTCCTCTGAAGCCACCATATAATATCCGGTCCCGCTGACCGCGGAGGCTGTCTCCATGCTCGCCATCAGACAGGCGTCAAAGCCGATGAAATCCAGCATGCTGTCTGCATCGCGAAGGGCTGACCCAAGTTCCGGCAGCGTCAGGTTGTCGCCGTCATACAATTCGTCATAACAGACGCCATCCGCGTTCCCGCCGCCGTGATCCCAGAGAATCACACCGTAATGCTCCGACGGATAGTTGGAAACACCC
>USJM01000211.1 GCA_900555005.1 uncultured Lachnospiraceae bacterium
CCACTCCAGTCACCAGGATATAATGCCAGACATCGATGATTACCCTCAGAACAACCACACCATGGCAGCGGAGCGCATGGACAATCCGCCCCTCCGGAGACATGGTAACCATCTTCCCGCTCAGATACTGTCCACTGACAGGAATCCGATCCAGCCTTCCAAACCCATTGAGCCAGTTGCAGAGGAACATCATCGCACTTCTGCTCGTACCCATCTCTCCAAGGCGTCCTTCGTCATTGTAGCAGTCAAGGCTGTACAGCATGATGTTGCGGATAACCTCCGGCGGAATCTCCTCCACCTCAAACAGATAGCTGATTGCATTGAGCATCGTCGTAGGGCCGCAGTCATACTCCGACATCTGGTAATGCAGCGGTATTTTCATGTATATGCATCTCCATTTCTAAAAAGGGTTCGAAAATAACCGGCTCCAGGCTCTTGACAGCCGCTTATCAGTCATAGAGTCCCGCTTTCTCAGACTGCCGCCTCTCAGATATGCCTTGCTCCAATTCTCTCGTCAATGGCCTTTGCGTCCAGATGCTCACCGATGACAATCAGAACATCCTGCCCCTCCGACAGTTCCCGGATATTCAGACCGGTGCGCGTGGCATTCAGCTCATACCACTTTTCACCTTCCCGGAAAAAACCCTTGATCCGGAGGATTCTTCCATAACGGCTTTCTTCGCTGCCCTGTCCCAGCAGTTCTGCAGCCGCTGACATCAGCTCCTCCCTTCCTCTCCCCAGGTTCATATAGTATAGGGTCTGAAATGCCTGTTCCGTCTGAAGTTTTACATGATCAAATTCCCTGAAGGAAGCCTCACGGATGCGCTCAAAATCAGCATCTGTCAGACTGTTCCAGTCTTTCAGGAGTACATCCTTCCCATAGCCAGACGTCTTCTGGTCATACTGTTCCACAAACCTCCTGCCGCATCCGAACTGTTGCATCGCCCGGTTGAGATACCGGACCGTCTCATCCGCCCGCCTGTCCCTGATTCCATCCTTCCCTTTCTCTGCATGGCTGAGCAGGACAATTCCAGAATCTGCCACCTCTGAAACCAGAAGATAGGCTGCATCGTGATCAAGCGGATAGGTCATTGAAACGTCTACAATCGAAATGACACTCCCGATTCCGCAAAGATTGCTGATTGTGTCCTCGTACATTGCATCAAAAAATTCATCAACATCGAAGACACCTGAGGGCTCGACCAGGACGCGATCCAGGTTCTGCATCCCCATGGTGATCAGTTTCGTCCGGAATCTTCTCCTGTAGCAGGAAAGATCTCCGCCGATGACCATCTCCGTGACCGCTCCTTCCTTCTCAAGATCCTGAAGAAGCATCATATCAACATTCACAGAGCCATAGTCATTCTCAATAATCCCAACCTTCTGCCCCTGTCTCATCAGGTATCTGGCATACGTCTGGATAAAAGTTGTCTTTCCGGATCCCAGAAATCCGGTGATTAAATCGACTTTTGCCGCCATGTCCCGCTCTCCCATGATTGATCCGCTCAGTGCAGATTTTCGTATGTGTATACGCGTGTCCCGAGACTGTACGGCGTCAGCTGATAGCAATAGTAATTGATCCAGTTTGTATACAATGTATTCGCATGCGCGCGCCAGCTCAGCTTTGGCTTGTTATCCGGGTCATCATCCGGGTAATAATTCACAGGCATCCTGATCGGAATGCCTTTCTTTTTATCCCTCTGATATTCCTGGTCCAGTGTAAGCCTGTCATACTCCGGATGTCCCATCACAAAAATACGCCGCCCATTTCTCGACATGACAAGAAATACGCCGGCCTCGTCCGACTCAGAGAGAATAACCAGATCATTGCATTTCATGATCTCATCTCTTGGGACCTCAGTCCATCGGGAATGCGGAGCGAAGAAGAAATCGTCAAAGCCTCGTACCAGAGGAATCTTCTTGTTCTTTACCCTGTGCCGATATACACCAAACAGCTTATAGCCAAGGTTTCTCTTCGACAACCCATAGTGATGATATAAAGCCGCCTGAGCGCCCCAGCACAGATGGAGGGTGCTCGTAACATGGTCCGTCGTCCAGTCTAAAATCTCACAAAGCTCATCCCAGTAATCAACCTCCTCGAACTTCATCAGCTCAACCGGAGCTCCGGTAATGATCATACCGTCGAAAAACGATTCCTTGATATCCGAAAACTCCTGGTAAAACTGGTTCAGATGACCCGCTTTCGTATTCTTCGCATGGTGTGTTGTGACAGTGAGAAACGTGATATTCAGCTGCAGCGGCGTATTGGAAAGCGACCGGAGCAGCTGCAGTTCTGTATCTTCCTTCAGTGGCATCAGATTCAGGATGAGAATCTCAAGCGGACGGATATTCTGCAGATCTGCCTGGCCCTCTTCCATCACGAATATATTCTCTCTGTCAAGTACTTCCCCCGCAGGTAAGTCTGATTGAATTCGAATCGGCATTGTATTCCTCCTGTTCTGGCCGCCTGACTGACATCCTCCAGTAATCCGGCTGCAGCATCTTTACCTTTGCCGCATTGACTGCGTGATTTCGTCTACTGTATTTGTTTTACCTGCCCGGCGTTTCAGGTATCTCTTCCGGATGCTGCTTCATATGCAGGTACTGCTGCTCTGTGATGACCGGAATCCCGAGTTCCCTCGCTGCCCTGTTTTTTGATGATCCGGACAGCGCATCATTGTTGATCAGAAAGCTTGTCTTTGAGGAAACGGAACCGGCAACCTTGCCGCCCAGACGCTCAATCTCCTCTTTCAACTGTCTTCTGGACTGATAATGAGAAACACTCCCTGTAATCACGAATGTCTTTCCTTCAAAAATACTGTTGCCGGAAAGGCTGCCTTCTCCCTCGCCGCCTGCACTGCCCGGCTTCTCCAGGCGGATTTCCTTCAACAAATCATCGAGCATTGATTTGTTTCCCGGATCTGAAAACCATCTCACGATGGACTGCGCCATAACATCCCCAACACCGTTTACAGCGGTCAGCTGCTTCAGGTCTGCATTCCGAAGTTGTTCAAGGTCATCTCCGAACGCCCGGCTGATTCCTTTTGCATTGGCAACCCCGATTCCCGGAACACCAAGTGCAAACAACAGCCGGGGCAGTGTCGTTATCCGTGCCTTCTCGATGCTCTCATCAAGCTTGTCACATGACTTTTCCCCGAATCCATCCATGCTGACAATCACGTCTCTGTGCTGCCGCAGTCGGAACAGGTCTCCAAATGAATGTATCAATCCTCGTCCGATCAGCTTTTCCAGTGTCATCTCAGAAAGGCCGTCGATGTTGATCGCATCCCTTGACACAAACTGCGTGAATGACTTGATTTTTTTCGCCGGACAATCCGGGTTTTCAAAAAAAGCGTCTGAACATCCTGCGCCTGGTGAATTGCAGTTCGTCCTCCGCAGGCAGGACATTTCTCCGGGATCTGTACCGTACCTGATTTTGTCAGATTTTCGGCGATCTGCGGAATGATCATATTGGCCTTGTAAACCTTTATCTCATCTCCAATTCCCAGCCTGAGTTCTTTCAGAATGCTGACATTGTGAACGGAAGCCCTTGTGACGGTTGTTCCTTCCAGCTGAACCGGATCAAAAACCGCAACTGGATTGATCAGGCCGGTTCTTGATGGGCTCCATTCGG
>USJM01000212.1 GCA_900555005.1 uncultured Lachnospiraceae bacterium
CCCTTGAGGAAAAAGAGTATACGGCAAAGGCGGGCGGCGGGGCTGTCAGCATCACAGTCAGCGGGAAGAAGGAAATCACGAAGGTGACAATCGATCCGGATGCGGTTGATCCGGAGGATGTCGAGATGCTGCAGGACATGATTCAGGCTGCCGCAAATGAAGCACTCCGGGCGGCTGACGAAGATGCCCAGAAAGCGATGGGCGGACTGACCGGCGGACTTGGAACAGGATTCGGGCTGTAAAAGATGGAGTATTATGGAAGTCAGATCAACAATCTGATCCAGCACCTGGCAGCGCTGCCGGGGATTGGCGGAAAGACTGCGCAGAGGCTGGCGTTTCACATCGTAAGGATGCCGAAGGATCAGGCAGACGCACTTGCAAAGTCGATTACAGACGCGAGGGAGCATGTGCGCTACTGCAAGGTGTGCGGGACAATGACGGACTCTGAGATCTGTCCGATCTGCGCAGACGGGCAGAGAGACCACAGTACCATCATGGTGGTGGAAAACAGCAGGGATCTCGCAGCTTATGAGAAGACCGGAAAATATAGCGGTGTCTACCATGTGCTCGGCGGAACCATTTCCCCGATGCTTGGGATCGGACCGTCTGATATCCGTCTGAAGGAGCTCATGCAGCGGCTGCAGGGGGATGTGAAGGAAGTGATCATCGCAACCGGATCCAGCCTGGAGGGTGAGACGACAGCGATGTACATCAGCAAGCTGATTAAGCCTACCGGAATCAAGGTTTCCCGCATTGCGAGCGGAGTGCCGGTCGGGGGAGATCTGGAGTATATTGACGAGGTGACGTCCTGAGGGCGCTGGAGGGCAGGACCGAGCTTTAAGAGGATCGGACTCAACGATCGCATCGGCGGCGGGCGGTCTTAGCGGAAGGATGGGCTGATGAAGGATCAACTGAAAAAGCTCTGGGAGATGATCTCTTTCAGAACCCTCTGGGATCAGGATGAGGAGGACGACTGGGAGGATTTCGACACCAGGGAAGACTATATTTCCGGCTCAGACGGGAGAAAACATACCAGCCCGGCGATGAACCCGGTCTATATCTGGCTTATTGTGGCGGCACTGTGCGCAGTTGCCATCGCAGGATGGCAGGCGATGAGCAGACGGCATCTGTATACCTCTTATAAAAAGACAGCTTCCTACAAGGGCGAGGATATTTCCGGCACATCCTACGCCAGGCTTGGCAGTGATTTTGTGAAATACGGTGCAGATGGTGTAACGCTTGTCAATGCCAGCAATGAGACGCTCTGGAGCAATGCCTATACCATGCAGGCGACGGCATTTGACCAGTGCGGTGAATCGATCCTGATCTATGAACTGCAGGGAAACCAGGTCCTTGTAGCGGACAAAAGCGGGGTGATCGGACAATATCAAACCGACCTGCCAATCCTGAAGGGCTCTGTTGCGTCAAACGGCGTGAGTGCATTTCTGCTGAAAAGTGATTCGGATGTTCTGATCAGACTATATTCACCGAACGGTACGACACTTGCGGAGGTGAAGCCGACACTGGAGCAGACAGGGCAGCCAATCGCGCTCGACCTTTCAGAAAAAGCGACCAGGCTGATGGTATCGGCGGCGAAGGTCGGATCCGGAACCGTGGATGCAGAGGTTCTGTTCTATGACTTTTCGTCTGCGTCGGAGTCGGAAGAAAAACACATAACCGGGAAAATCAGCTATACAGATGAGCTTTTTGGGGAAGTGTTTTTTGCGGATGACCGGACCCCGGTTGCGGTCGCAGACGACCGGTTTATCGTTTTCTCCGGGACCAAGGATCCGAAGGAGCGGGCCAATGTAGAAATCACCGGGGAGATTTCAAGTGTTTTTCACGATGAAGATCACGTGGGCTTTGTGTGCCTGAGCGACGATGCCGCGAACCGGTATGAGCTGTCTGTGTATACGATGAAGGGAAAGCAGACAATGGACACCTTATTTAATGAAGGGTACCAGTCTGCTGTGTTTGACTCGGGCGAGATCCTGCTCTGGTCACAGCGGCACATGATGTCCTATACACCAGGCGGGATCAAACGATTTGATAGCGACTTTGACCAGAAAATAGGATTGTTCGTAAAAATACCTGGATTCAGAAGATACTGTATTCTGTCCAACTCTGGAATCACCAGAATCAAAGCAGAGTGAGCAGGATCATCAGAAGGGGATCTCTATGAATATAATGCTGATCATTGTAAGCCTGGTGCTGCTGCTGTGTTCTGTAAGCGGCCTGATTGCCGGATTCCTGAAGAAGGCATCCGGCCTTCTTTCATTTATCCTCGCAGGGATGCTTGTGACGGCGCTTCTCCCGACTGTGACAGGCTGGCTTCGAAATGACACCCCGCTTTATGGGCTGATCAGGGAACAGTGCGCAGCGGCGGCGGGTGAAATAGCGAAGAACACCATCGCGGGAACGTTTTCTT
This sequence comes from uncultured Lachnospiraceae bacterium, assembly GCA_900555005.1. Next base: position 2,429 of record USJM01000212.1, read on the forward strand.
CCGCATCCGGTGAGGCGGGGAGCGGAAGTGGCTCTGACCAGATGCCGGCATTATCTTCGGCATCTCCCTCATCCGGAAATGGATCCTTCTACAATTCGGACGGTTCGGTCGACAGAGCTGCAGTGAAGTCCATGCTGGATCAGTATGGTTATGACGGCTCTGCGGTGGATCATCTGTCGGATGACCAGATCAAAGCGCTGATCGCCCAGTATGCCGGTGTTTCAGCAGGCGTTCTGGGCGCTGGGGGAGCACCCCTGCTGATACTGGACCTTCCTGGAAATGCCTCGAATGTCTTACTTCGCCGGAATCTGTCCCGGCCTGAAGTGCTTCTGACGACTGCAGATAACGCAGCTGGCAGCACATCAGACAGGCAGAATCAGGGCGCGGATACCGAATCGGAGAAAATGGAGGCGCTCTCTGCTCTGATGGGAAATATGACCGCGGCTGACAAACGTAAATTCATCGAATTCTTCCGATTCCGCAGTATCTTCAGGAGCAGATGGAGACCTTCAACAACAGTGAGGGATACAAGAAACTGGGAGCGGATGACTTTGCGTCGTATATTGTCAATTACTTCGCAAACCTGATTCTGAACGTTGCAGCGTATATCGTAACCTTGCTGATTGCCTGGGGGCTCATCAGACTGGTAATCGGCGCAGTCGGTATTTTTTCACGGCTTCCGGTTATTCGAACAGTGAACCATGCGCTGGGGCTTGGAGCGGGCATCCTGCAGGGGCTCCTGATCGTATGGATGCTGATGATGATTCTCTCGTTCTTTGCCGCAACGCCAGCAGGACAAAGCCTGATGGTACAGGTCTACGATAACTCGTTTCTGGAGCTTCTTTACAACACCAACCCGCTGATGAAGGGAGCTTCCTCTGCCCTGAAGGGCATTGTGTAACAGAAGAAAGCACAATCCAGCTGCAGCTGATAGGGGCGCAGGATCACCGCACCCATGGGCATTATGTAACAGAAAAAGCGCGATACAGCTGCAGCGGCATGACGATGATAAAAAGGTGATAAAAACGGTGAGAAAAACATAAAAAAACAAGAAAAAGGTGTTGACATACCTATTCCCCGGTGTTATTATAGTCGAGTCGCCGATGAAAAGGCAGACTTCATTAAACAAGTAAGCCTGAACGGTGATGTGAGTACCTTGATAACTGAACAGTGAAACAACCTTGCC
>USJM01000213.1 GCA_900555005.1 uncultured Lachnospiraceae bacterium
AAGGCCCCCCCCCCCCCCCCCGCCATAACCATCTTTATGATGTACAGCGACATCCGGATAATCCCCTGCACATTGTCCCCGGATATGGAGTCCTGCAGAAGCGTTCTCTGAATCAGAGAGATCTTGGAACCTAGAATGACACGAATCAGAAATGCAGTGGTGATGACGCCCAGTCCGCCAACCTGGATCAGTGACAGAATGACAATCCTTCCGAACAGGCTCCAGTGTGTCGCCGTGTCATAAACGATAAGTCCGGTCACACAGGTTGCCGACGTAGATGTAAACAGACAGTCCAGAAATGGCGTTACCCTTCCCTCCATACTGGCAATCGGAAGCATCAAAAGAAGTGCCCCCGCCAGAATGACCAGAAAAAAGCCTGCCAGAATAATCTGGGCGGATGTCAGTCGAAAGTTTTTCTTCAGTCTCATATCGAAAAATACCTGTTCGTCTTTTTGGATCGCTCATTGACGGCGTGATTATAGCACATCGGCATACGGACTTCCATGTCTTTTCATATGTGCATATGCAGGCCCGCCAGAGGGATCCGGAGGAGTATCATCCCTCACTCGATGATGAACAGCCGATTTCAAAAAAGAAGGAAGGGCTGAAATCTCAGCCCTTCCCGCAGCTTCCGCCGCCTGCGGCATTGCCGCCTCTGTCGCCACAGACCGCTTCCACTCTGTCAGGATGCCGCTTCTGTTACCACAGACTGCTTCCACTCTGTCAGGATGCCGCTTCTGTCACCGTTTCTGCGGCGCCTTCTGTCTGTGCACTGCCCTCAACTGCCACAATTCTGCCGTCGCCATAAGGATTCTCATACGCATCCCCGACAGTCCCGCCGAGATCGTCCGCAACGAAGTTAATCAGTGCCTGATTGTCCAGCATAAACTCGTCCTGCAGGATCTTTGCGTCGGTAAACATATTGTAGCCATCCCCCTGCTGCTTCAGCATATAGTTGTGGGTTGCCACGGTGTATGTCTTCTCCAGTTCGAGTCCTTTCCGCCAACCATGACGTTCTTCACCCGATACTCTCCCTCATGCCCCGTCCACAGGCCATTTTCATCCTGCGTGCAGTGATCCGGGACGTCTGTATGGATCTCGTATGTCAGTCCTGAAACCTGAAGGAAACCGCCGTTCTCACTTGGAACCGTGCGGGCTCCCCACTCCAGCGCATCCAGGACCTGCTGTCCGGTCAGCTCCGCCACACAGACCATGTTGCCATATGGCTGAACCGTGAGGATATCGCCCTGTGTAATGTCGCCCGCCGGGATATTGGCACGGATGCCGCCTCCATTTGCAAATCCGATGTCCGCCTTTCCCGCTGCCCGGTATGCATCCGCTACCAGGTCACCCAGGTTTGTCTCTGCGTTGCGGACAATCCGGATCGGTTCGCCCGCGTCATCGACCGCAGTCGGATCCACAATCGTCAGATTCACATCCGTATGTCCCACAACTGTTTTCAGACTTTCGTCCAGCTTCTCCTGGGCCTTCTTTACCTCCTCCGTGACGGAGTTGCTGAAGCCAAACGTATCCTTCGCAGACCCTTCCAGTCCCCAGGTCAGGAGCTGGCTGCTGACGGTACCATCCATCCCGAACTTCACAGTGCCGATGCAGGCAAGCTTTGTCCCGCAGGCGCTCCGGATCACATCCTTTCCGTCTTTGTTCTTCATCGTCACCTGATCCGTATCATGGCTGTGTCCGTCAAGGAGCACATCGATCCCGGTTGTATTGGAAATCACCTGATCATAGCGCCATGGCGAAGCGTATCCTCGTTCCCGAGGTGCGCCATGGCGACAACATACTGCGCGCCCTCTGTTCTCGCCTGATCGACCGCCTCCTGAACCTTTGCGTATAGTTTTTCTCCCGTCTCGTCCTGGCAGAAATCATACACAAAGTTTCCGGCGTCATCCTGGAAATAAGCCGGTGTGGACGAGGTGATGGTCTGCGGTGTCGTCATGCCGACAAACGCAAACTTGATGCCGTCAAATTCCTTGATGACATAAGGGTCGAAGACCAGTTTTCCATCCTTGTTGAAATTACAGCTGATGTACGGGAACTTTGCTTTCCCGGTCAGCGCCAGGAACTGATCCATCCCATAGTCAAATTCATGATTGCCCGGAATGGCAATGTCATAGCCTGCCGCGTTCATCAGCTCCAGCGGTGTCTCCCCCTTCGTCATCGTACCGATCGGTTCGCCCTGGATGAAATCCCCGTCATCCACAAGCAATGTGTAACACCCCTGATCCTCATAATACTTCCGGACCTGGTACAGCCCATCGAGGCCAAAATTCTGATCCACACCGCAGTGGACATCGCTCGTAAACAGAATCACCAGGTCCTTCGACAGTCCGCTCTCCGATTCTCCCTCCGCAGCTGCCACCGGAACCGCTGTCAGGAATACCACAAGCATCAGCGACAGCAGATACACACTCAGCTTACCTGCCCTTTTCATATCTCCGCTCCTTTCATTGTTTTTGCCTGCCCATGGCAGGCTCACTTATATCTGATTAATGTAATAATACTAAATAACTATCTGTTTATCACCCATGAATTAGCACAAATAACTGTATATTTCTTTGTGTAGTCTTTATATTCTCAATCTTATGATTGCAGTGTCAAAAGGGCGTCACCACGCATGCCTGCATGCAAGTGGTGGCAGGACTGATTGACACGTCATCATAAAAAAAGATCTGCGGATTTCTCCGCAGATCCTGTCTCTCTTATCGAAATATTGATATTGACTGAATCAGTGCAGCAGCAGAATCAGGAACTGGCAGACCAGCACAACCGTGATCAGCGCGATCGGGTAAGTTGCCGCATATGCAGAAGCGACAGCTTCTGTCTTCGCAACCTTGATCAGGGTTCCAAGCGCCGGCGTGGATGTCATGCCGCCTGTAATACAGCCAAGCGCATTCATCAGATGCAGCTTCACGGCCTTCATCGCGACAATAAAGCCGATGATCATCGGGATCAGTGTCATGAACAGGCCGTACACGAAATAGATCGGCTTAAAGTACTCGATGAACTTGGAGCCGCCGGACACACCTGCCCCGATCAGGAACAGGATCAGGCCGAATTCCTGGAAGGTCTTGAGCACCTCGCTCTTCACATGAAGAGAAATCGCGCCAAGGTGTCCGAAATGCCCCCAGATCAGTCCGGCAATCAGCACGCCGCCCGTCGTCGTCAGGGAAAATGAAGTCCCGGCAAGTCCCTTCGAAGTGAGCGGGATGTGAACCGCCCCAAGGAAGATCCCCGTCAGGATGACGAATGCGAAGGCGCCAATTCCGAACGGATCAATCTCAATATAGTGCCGGCCGTCCTTCCGTCTCTGCCCAGCCGAAACACACGTGATCTTCCGGACCTCCTCATCGATGTTCGCGTGGAGAATCTTCGGAATGAGCTGAACGAACAGCACGACACCGATGACCCCGAAGATATAGGAAATTCCGTATCCGACGGTCACCGCACTTTCATACTCCGGCGCGACGGTCGCCTTCGCCGCCGAGAACGCCGGCGTGGATGTGAGAGCTCCTGAGAGCAGCCCGGTCAGAAGTGCGACAAACTGCTTCGTATCAGCTTCCCCGCCTCTTCCGATGAA
>USJM01000214.1 GCA_900555005.1 uncultured Lachnospiraceae bacterium
CCGCCGCTTCGGATTGCGATTCCGCTCGGCCTGCAGCATGTCCTGGCGATGTTTGTCGGAAACCTGACACCGCTGATCATTCTGATGGGAATCTGCGGGATGACGGTTGACGGAGGCTTCGGGGCGCTTCGCGTTTCGCTTCTTCAGAACGCGATGCTGATTGCCGGGATTGTGACACTGGTGCAGGTCTTTTCGATCGGACCGATCGGTGGGCGGGTTCCGATTGTGATGGGGACATCCTCCGGATTCATTGGGGTGATGACTTCCGCAGCGAATGCGATGGGCGGCGGTGTCATCGGATATGGCGCGGTGCTTGGCGCCAGCTTTGTCGGTGGTATCTTTGAGGCCGTGCTGGGTGTCTTTCTGAAGCCGCTCCGGAAGTTCTTCCCGCCGCTGGTGACAGGAATCGTTGTCATGTCCATCGGACTCTCCCTGATCTCCGTCGGGGTCAATTCATTTGGCGGCGGCAACAAGAACGGGGATTCGGTTCGCCGGAGAATCTTCTGATCGGATTCTTTGTTCTGATCGTGATTCTGGTGCTCAAGCATGGGACGAAGGGCTTTACCAGCACGAGTTCCATCCTGATCGGAATTATCGCAGGATACATCCTCTGCGCCATTATGGGGATCTTCCTGCCGCATACCTACACCTATACGGACGCTGCGGGTAAGACCGTGGAGGCAACAAAGAGCTGGGTGCTGAACTGGCAGGCTGTGAAAGATGCGGCATGGTTCAAGGTGCCGGCGCTGATGCCTGTGAAGTGGGTGTTTGACGTGAAGGCGATCCTTCCGATTATGATCATGTTCATCGTCACCGCTGTCGAGACGGTCGGTGATATTTCCGGCGTCTGCGAGGGCGGCATGAACCGGAACCGAGCGATAAGGAGCTGTCCGGCGGAATCATCTGTGACGGTCTCGGATCCTCCTTCGCGGCGCTGTTCGGCGTTCTTCCGAACACCTCCTTCAGCCAGAATGTCGGACTGGTTGCGCTGAACAAGGTCGTCAACCTGTTCACGATTGCGATCGGCGGCATCTTCCTGGTGCTCTGCGGCCTGTTTCCGAAGCTGGCAGCTTTGATGAGCATTATGCCGAACAGTGTGCTCGGCGGCGCGGCCGTTCTGATGTTTGCGTCCATCATCGTGTCAGGCATGCAGCTTGTCACGAAGGATCCGCTGACGCCGAGGAATGTTTCGATTGTCGCGACAGCCCTTGGCGTCGGCTACGGACTCGGTGCAACCCCGGGTGTGCTTGCAAAGTGCCCGCAGTTCATTCAGCTGATCTTCGGTGAGTCCGGTATTGTGTCTGCCTGCGTGATTGCGCTGGTCATGAATATTGTGATCCCGAAAGGACAAGCCGCATACCCCCTCGGCAGCGGAGGTTCCGGACAATCCGATGGAACCCTTGATTGAACCGAAGGAGTGAGAAAAGGTAGAATAAAAGAATCTGTCAGAGCAGGGCCGGGCATGGATGGCATATGCCCGGCCTGCTTGCTTGCCACGGTACAACGTGGCACTGGCCGGCATGAGGAGAAGGCGCCGGCCCATTCGGCGCAACCGTCGTCTGAGAGGCGCAGTGTGGCATCGGACTGGATGAGGAGGGGACAGCAGGAAATGGAAATGTTTGATGTGGTAGACGAGGAGGGAAGACCGACAGGGGAGACTGTATCCCGGCAGGAAGCGCATGACAAGGGCATCCGACACCGGACGGCCCATATCTGGGTCGTCCGGAGGGAGCCGGGAAAAAGCGGGATCCAGATCCTGCTGCAGAAGCGGGCAATGGACAAGGATTCCTTTCCGGGGCAGTATGACACATCATCGGCCGGGCATATCCATGCCGGTGACGAGCCTCGTATCTCGGCTGTACGAGAGCTTCGGGAGGAACTGGGGATCACAGTCAGACCAGAGGAGCTGAAGTTTGCGGGAAAGTTCCGGGTCCACTATACGGAAACCTTCCACGGAAAGCCATTTCTGGATGACGAGGTTGCCTTTGTGTACGTCTGCGACCGTCCGGTTGCGCTTTCAGAGCTGAAGCTGCAGAAGGAGGAAGTAGAGGCAGCCGGCTGGTTTGATCTGGAGGAAACCTGGCAGGCGGTGCTTCGGCATGACCCGATGTACTGCGTGCCGCGCGGCGGGCTGGAAGTTTTGAGGGCATATCTTCTTGAAGAGCGCTCATAAACCCCGGCACCGCCTGTACACAAACATGCGAGATGCCGGTTATGGCAGCGCGGTTGAGTTGCGAAGCAACGAAACCGCGCGTAATCATAAATGAGTGGCAAAAGGTACTTATGACACTCATATCATGGTATACTTATATGAAAAAACTGTGCACCCGGCGTTTGAATGCATCCGGCGCTGCGCAGCGGTTTAAGGACATCCCTAGGAGGAACTTCAGCATGAAACGGACAAAGATTGTATGCACGATGGGGCCGAGCACCGACAGCAAGGAGATTCTCGGTGCGCTTGTCGATGCCGGTATGGATGTGGCACGGTTCAATTTCTCACACGGAAGCTATGAGGAACACAAGGGACGGATGGACCTGCTCAAGGAGGTTCGGGCAGAGAAAAAGAAGCCGATTGCGATCATGCTTGATACGAAGGGACCGGAGATCCGGACAAAGCTGCTGAAGGGCGGTAAAAAGGTTGAGCTTGTCGAGGGTCAGTCCTTCACACTGACGACAAGAGACGTGGAGGGGACAAGTGAGATCGTCTCCCAGACGTATGACCGGCTTCCAACGGATCTGAAGCCAGGGGATACTGTCCTGATTGATGATGGCCTGATTGCCATGACCGTTCAGGAGACGACGGATACAGATGTCGTCTGCAGGGTTGATAACGGCGGGATGCTTGGAGAGCGCAAGGGGATCAACCTCCCGAATGTTGAGATTCACCCCCGGGCATCACGGAGAAGGACAAGCAGGACATCCTCTTCGGGATCGGGCAGGGGATCGACTTCATTGCAGCTTCATTTGTCAGAAGTGCGGAGAATATCCGGGAGATCCGGGATCTGCTCAGACAGCATCACGCGGAGGATGTTCATATCATCGCGAAGGTGGAGAGCCAGGAGGGGATCCGGAACATCGACGAGATCATCCAGGAAGCAGACGGTGTGATGGTTGCACGCGGTGACATGGGCGTCGAGATCCGGCCTGGGAGGTTCCGCACATTCAGAAGATGTCATCGAGAAGGTGAATGCTGCCTATAAGCCGGTCATCGTGGCGACACAGATGCTGGATTCGATGATCCGCAATCCGCGTCCGACCCGAGCGGAGGTGACGGATGTGGCGACGGCCATCATGCAGTCCACCGATGCCATCATGTTGTCCGGAGAGACGGCTGCCGGAAAGTACCCGGTCGAGGCCGTGAAGATGATGGTGCATATCTGCGAGTCCACGGAGCCGTTCTATGAATACCGGATTCCTGAGTTTAAAAAACTGGAAGGAAAACACAGCGTATCGAGCGCTGTCGGTGTCGGGGCGGTCCGCACGGCGGCGAATGTTGATGCGAAGGCGCTGGTGATTCCGACGATGTCCGGTTTCTCGGCGCGGCTGGTTTCCAACCTGCGGCCGACCCAGCCGATGC
>USJM01000215.1 GCA_900555005.1 uncultured Lachnospiraceae bacterium
GCCGCCGTTCTGACGCAGCTGCGCTTCCAGATTCACCATCACGCTGTTCATGGGGGTTCCCGCAGCGGCGAATGGGACAGGGGTGCTGTTGGATATGAGCGCGACCGAGCAGGCTGCAAAGGAGGAAAGCCCAGGCCGACGAGAAGAGGCGCGGCGATTGCGGCCGGTGTGCCGTATCCGGCGGCTCCCTCGATGAAAGCGCCGAACAGATACACGATGATCAGAATCTGAACCCGCCTATCCGGACTGATCCGTTGAAAGACACTGGAGATGACGGCCATCAGGCCGGTTTCCCTGAGCGCATTGAGCAGGAGGATGGCCCCGCCGATGATCAGCAGAAGATCAAGGGCCTTCAGCCCGCCGTACAGGCTTGCGGAAGCGATGCCGGCAAGGTCCATCTTCCATAGAAAAAGGGCCGAAAAGACAGCCATCAGATAAGAAATCAAAAGTGCCTTCCCGGATGTGAAATTAAAAAAGGCCATCAGGACCAGCGCGGCCAGAAACGGCGCTGACGCGGCCAGAATGCAGACAATCTGAGCTGTTTTCATGTGCTTTACCCTCCCTGATCATATTGGACTGGACCTCTGTGCAAATATCCACACATGTGGTATTATTCACGCGTGAGCGTGTTCTTTCAATGGTCAGAAATTCCGAAGGCGGGATTTATTCCACAGATTCAGTCAAATTGGGGAGAAGCAAACAGCATGATTTTCCACAGATTCAGCCAGACCGGGGAGAAGCAGACAGCATGATTCAGACAGACAGAAGAGTCAGGAAGACAAAGAAAGCCATCCAGGATGCCTACTTCAGGCTTCTGGAGAAAAAAAGAACCGAGAAGATCACCGTCGCGGAGATCACGCGCGAGGCGGATATTGACCGGAAGACCTTTTACCTTCACTATACGTTGTCCAGGACCTGATCCGCGAGTTCACGGCGGCAAAGACGAAGGACATTCTGAAGCGTCTGACACTCAGAAGTTTTTTCTCGCTGAGATTTGACAGGCAGATTTTCACGAAGGAAGCTGTTTCGCTCGTCTCCGAGAATCTTGATTTTCTGAAGATGGTGACCTGCAGCCCGGACCTTGATTTTTTCTGGAATACAGCGCAGGACACTGCGGTCGATGTCCTGACCGAGATCTATGCGAGACATTCCTCCCTTCCGGTGAGCGATCTCCGTATTCAGGTGCGGTTCTTTGTCGGCGGGGCGGGCGCCGCCTACCGGACTGGATGCAGGGGAAGATTCCCTGCTCCCTGGAGGAGCTTTCGAACAGCGTATCGAAGATCGCATTTACCGGTGTACAGCATATTCTGCAGAATCCGCAGCCCGATGTCCCGTGTTGACCGGGGAAGGTCATCTGCGTTAAGATGGGCGGGATACAATGCATTCGGCGCCCCTGCGCGCTGCTGACTTCCTGCACATGATGAAAGCCAGGTTCTGATCGTATGAAACATCTGACACCGAAAAATCTGATGCTTTGTCTGATGGGCTCGCTCATCTACTGCATCGCGTTCAATACATTCATCGTCCCGGCCCATATGTATTCCAGCGGGTTTGCCGGGATCTCCCGGCGGGTGGCCGGCGGGCTTGCGTCTGTTTTCCATATCCGGATGAATCTGCAGCCGATTGTGTATTTCTGCCTGGATGTTCCGCTTTTTCTGATCGGGCTGAAGATTCTTGGGAAAGCCTCGATCGCGTTCACATTCCTGATTGTCCTTGTGGAAACGCTGTTCATGAATTTCATCCCGATTCCGGACCATATGGTACTTGACAACGTCTTTGCGATGGCGGTGGTCGGAGGATGTCTGGAGGGAATCGGCACCTCGATCACGTTCCGGGGCTTCGGTTCCTCCGGCGGGACGGACCTGCTCGGGATGATGCTCACGGAAAAGTACCGGAAGCTGTCGGTGGGCCGTGTCAATCTGGCTGTCAACGCCTGCGTCTATCTGTTTGCCGGTCTTCGGTATTCGCTTCAGACAGCCGTCTACAGCCTGGTGGCGGAGGCATTTGCCTCCATTATGATTGACCGCTATCACAAGCAGAACAACCTGGTGACGGTCAACATCATCTCGGAACACAATGAGGCCTTCATACAGTTCATCAATGTGAAGCTGGACCGCGGCGCGACGGTGATCGATGCGAAGGGCGCCTGGTCGGGGAAGCCCTGCAAGGTTGTCGTGGCGGTTCTCTCCGAATACGAGCTGGGGCTTCTTGAAAAAGAAGCGGAGGCCATCGATCCGGCCGCATTTATCTTCAGCAACCCCAGAACGAGTGTGTTCGGCGAGTTTGAAAAGCGCCTGTCCGCATAAGGCCGGTTGTTCTGAGAGACAGCAGACTGCGGTTTTTCCCGCGCAGGGAGAGACTGAAGGGCTGCGGGAAGAATTGGGAGAAAGGATATGAAGATTGCAGTCAGAAAACTCAGGGAGGACGCTGTCCTTCCGGCGCGCGGTTCCGCGGAGGCTGCAGGGGCGGACCTGCGTGCCTGCATGGATGAGGAACGCATTGAGCTGGCTCCGGGGGAGACAAAGCTGATCGGGACAGGCCTTTCGATGGCCGTTCCGTCCGGCTATTTCGGCGGGGTTTTTGCACGTTCCGGACTGTCTGTGAAGGAAGGGCTGGAGCCGTCGAACTGCGTCGGCGTCGTCGATTCGGACTACAGGGGGGAGGTCAAGGTCGCCCTCTACAATGACTCATCCCAGAGCCGGGTCATCGAGCGGGGAGAGCGCATCGCGCAGCTTGTGATTCTGCCGTACCTTGCGCCTGAATTTGAGGAAGCCGGGACGCTCGATGAAACAGGACGCGGGGATGGCGGCTTCGGCCACACCGGGAAGGCTTGAGAAGATGAACAGGATCAATTACCAGAGGCAGCTGGATGCTCTGCTGAAACACATTGAGGCGGACAATGAAGCCGGGCGGAAGCCGCCAAGGCTCTTTCTTCACAGCTGCTGCGCTCCGTGTTCAAGCTATGTCCTCGAATATCTGAGCGATTATTTTCAGATTACAGATTTCTTTTACAATCCGAATATCGAACCGAAGGAAGAGTACCGCTTCCGGGAAGAAGAGCTGATGCGCCTCATTTCCGAAATGAAGCCGCGCTATCCGATTGATTTCCTTCCGGGCTGGTATGACCCCTCCATCTTTCACCGTGCGGTGAAGGGCCTGGAGTCTCTGCCGGAGGGAGGAGAGCGGTGCTTCATCTGCTACAGACTCCGGATGGAGGAGGCAGCGAAGCTTGCGGCTGCGGGCGGCTACGATTATTTCACGACAACCCTTTCCATCTCTCCGCTGAAAAACGCGGAGAAGATCAACGAGATCGGGCAGGAACTGGAGGCAGAATACGGTGTCCGGCACCTGCCGTCCGATTTTAAAAAGAAAAACGGTTATCTGCGGTCTGTGCAGCTGTCGCAGGAGCACCAGCTGTACAGGCAGGATTTCTGCGGCTGTGTGTATTCAAAAACGCAGCGTGAGCGGGAAAAGCGGCAGGCAGAGGTCTGAGAAAGGAGCATCTCAATGGCACAGCTTTGGGGCGGAAGATTCACAAAACAGCAGGACGATCTTGTAAAGAAATTCAACGAT
>USJM01000216.1 GCA_900555005.1 uncultured Lachnospiraceae bacterium
GACGATGTCGTCCGCAAGATGGAAAAGGGCCTCGACTCGGAGGTCGGAGAAGGCGGCGACCTCCTTTCGACAGGAGAAAAACAGCTGCTTTCATTTGCGAGGGCGCTGCTGGCAGATCCGAAGATTCTTGTGCTGGATGAGGCAACCTCCTCGATTGATCTTATGACCGAACATAAGATTCAGGATGCGATCAGAACGGTCATCGCCGGGCGCACAAGCTTTGTTGTGGCACACCGGCTGTCCACGATTGTCGGGGCGGATGTGATCCTTGCTGTAAAAGACGGGAAGATTGTGGAGCAGGGGACGCACCACGAGCTGATGCACAGGCACGGCTACTACTACGAGCTGTACACCCGGCAGTACGCCGATATGGCGGCAGACCTCGCGGCAGGGGGCTGAGCGCGCCTGATCCGCGCAAGCGGCCGCTCCGCAGCGGCAAAATCACGCCTCACTCCTTCGTCCGGGCGGCCATGTACGCGCCGTCCGGGACAATCTCGATCCAGTATCCGTCCGGATCCTCCAGAAAGTAGATGCCCATCGCGGTGTTCTCAAAGCAGATCCAGCCATTCTTCTTGTGATAGGCATGTGCCTTTTCGAAGTTGTCGGCGGTCAGGGCAAGGTGGTATTCCTGTTCGCCAAGGTCGTAGGTTTGGTGCGGCCTTTCATGTATGTCAGTTCCAGCCGGAACCCGGTTCTGCCATCGCCGAGATAGACGATTGTGAAGTCCGGCTGGTCATTTCTGGAAATCTCCTCAAGCCCGAGGGCGTCATGGTAAAACTTCAGGCTCTCTTCCAGGCTTTTCACGTTAAAGTTGAAATGGTTAAAAGTAAACATTCTGTACTCCTTTCATGATGGGGTCGTTTGCGAAAGCATGCTTCGCGGATGCAATGTCAGCATTCTCGTGCATCGGGTAGATGGCGTCAGTGCTGCAGTACCGGAGAAAATCCCGGATACCATACCCCGGCTCCTTCAGTCTCAGGTCATAGGGGATCATGGCGGCAGAAAAATGCATGCCTTCAATCCGCGAGAGCTCATCGTGATAGAAATGAGCCAGACGCTGGTCATCCGCGTCGCCGTCCCACCACCAGTTGTTCAGGTCGCCTGCATGGTAGAGACTGCCTTCCGGCGTCCGGACCACGAAGGCGACACCGAGATCGTTGGAAGCCAGCGTATAGACTGAAAGCAGCGTGGACGGTGCAGCAGAACCCTGGCTCGGACCGGGAGCATTCTGAAGGATGGATGCCCGGCTGGCTTCAGATGACGCGGAAGCATCGGATACGAGTGACTGGTGCGGACGGAGAAAGAAGAGTCTGCGGCTGCCCTTCAGGCCCGGGAAGCGTTCATCAATCAGAGGCTTCATGTCCCAGGAGAGGAGATAGGCATCTGCGTCCAGACCGAAGATGTCCGGATGTAGTGATCGCCGTGTGAATGGCTGACGAACACATAAAAAGGCTTTCTCTGGTCTGCGCGCGCGGGAAGCGTTCCTTTCCACCAGTCAAACAGAAAGTCCGCCTGCGCCGTTTCAACGAAAAAACCACTGTGAAAAATATGTGTAACCTGCATGAATCGACACCTCACGAAATCCTTTCGCAGTCGGAAAGATTCCCAACCGTCCATTTCCATGATTGTAGGACATGCGGGGCGCTTTTGTCCATGGGACGGGGCGGCATTTTGGCAGCGTCCGGAGTTTCATGGTATACTGGGTCAAAACAAGAGACAGAAGAAAATACCGCAGAATACAGAATGGGAGAGCGTATGACGGATCAGGGACTTGAGGGAAACGAAAAAATCGAGGAGCACATCGGAATGCTCCAGAGAGAGCCGTCCCCGGAAATGCTGGCGGTGACGCTGTCCACGATCCGCCGGAGAATGAAGCAGGGCGGACAATTTGTCGTGGCTGTGTCGCCGGAGAAGACGCAGAAGCTGGAGCTGCGCATTCTGGAGCATGAAGGAAAGCGGTGGCTGGAAGCCTATACCAGCTTTGAGGAGGAGATGAAAGGCGCTCAGCCGGTGATGTCAACCTTTCTGTCTGACATCGGGCAGGTGCTGAGGATGGCGCTTCAGAGCGATGAGGTGGAGGGGCTGGCTTTGAATCCGTACCACCGCGCCATCCTGCTCGACAAGCATCTCATCCGGCTGATTCTGGGAGAAACATGAGAAAGCAGCCGTCAGGGGCTGGGAGGTATCAATGGCACTGTATGCGCTGGGAGATCTTCATCTCTCCTATCAGTCAAAAATCAAGTCGGTGGCGCAGCGGGAGAGTGCGCTCTGGCAGGGACATGAGGAACGGTTTCTGGAAAACTGCCGGGCCATGGTGACGGATGCGGATACCCTCCTCCTGCTGGGGGACCACAGCTGGGGAAACAAGCTGCCATACTGCCAGAAGGACCTGGCGTATATTGAGTCGCTGCCCGGACGAAAGATTCTGCTGAGAGGGAATCATGACCATTTCTGGGATGTCAGGAAGACGGAACAGCTGAACCGGATGTATGAGGGAAGGCTTTATTTCCTGCAGAACAACTACTTTCTCTACAAAGACTACGCGCTGGTCGGAACCAAGGGCTACTGCTTCGAGGGCCCGTTCTACATGTCCCCCGGCGGGCAGATCGTGGGGTACGATGAGGATGCGTACGTCCATGCGCAGGCACTGGTGGAGCGGGAGGCGCAGCGCCTTCAGAAGTCGTTTGACGCAGCAGTCAGGGACGGACACCACAGGTTCATCATGCTGCTCCACTATCCGCCGACCAGTCTGATGGAGAGGGAAAGCATCTTTACAAAGATGGCGGAGCAGTACCACGTCGAGCAGGTGATCTATGCGCACTGCCACGGCGAGGAGCGCTTCCACGACAGCATCCGCGGCAGAAAGAAGGGGATTCTGTACAGCCTCGCTTCTGGCGACTGCCTGAGGGGAAGCCGCTGAAGGTGCTGAACTGAGAGAATCAGAGCGGCAGCGGATGCCCTGCCGTGTCCGGGGACCGGGTTCCGGTCAGAGGCGCTGTGTGCAGACAAGAGGGACATATGGAGCAAGTCTACATCGCAATTGACCTGAAGTCGTTCTTTGCCTCCTGTGAGTGCGCAGCCAGGGGGCTGAACCCGCTGACGACCAATCTGGTTGTGGCGGATGTCTCCAAGACAGAGAAGACGATCTGCCTCGCGGTCTCTCCGTCGCTGAAACGCTACGGGATACCGGGGCGGGCGAGGCTGTTTCAGGTGGTCTCGGCTGTCTCCGCAGTCAACAGGGAGCGGAAGAGCAGGGCGCCCGGACGGACATTTTCAGGAACATCCGTCGATGACGAGGCGCTGAAAAGGGATCCCGCTCTGGAGCTGGACTATATCGCGGCACCGCCCAGGATGCGTCTCTACATGGAGACGAGCGCAAAGATCTACGGAATCTATCTGAAATACGTGGCGCCCGAGGATATGCATGTCTATTCAATCGATGAGGTCTTCATTGATGCGACACCCTATCTGAATACATATGGACTGACCGCACACGAATTCGCCAGGAAGCTGATTGCGGATGTCCTGCACGAGACCGGCATCACGGCGACGGCGGGCATCGGCCC
>USJM01000217.1 GCA_900555005.1 uncultured Lachnospiraceae bacterium
AGGCGCAGCAGAGCCGCTACTTCGACTGCGCGATCGGAGCTTATCTGCTCAATCCGCTGGCGGGTACCTACGTATATGATGGGATCTCCTCTGTCTATACGGGGAAGCTTGTCGAGACACGGGAGGAGCTGCTTGGGAAGAAGAGTCTCCAGAGTCTGGCGGGGCTTGCCGAGGATGATCCTGCGCTTTTGATGAGTGGCAGGGGAGGGGGGAAAAGGAGCACAAAAAAGCAGGATGGCCCTGCGGACAGGGAGAGCGCCAGACAGGCGCTGATGCGTTTCTGCTGTCTGAATGCCAGAACAGCGCTGACTGCCATGCAGCCGATCAGGAACAGTCTGGAGGAGGAGGGGATGCTCAGACTGTTTACGGACGTTGAGTGCCGCTGATGTTTACCCTCTACCATATGCAGCAGGAGGGCATCCTGGTCCGCGGGGATGAGCTCAGGCGCTTCGGACAGTCCCTTTCCGGCAGAATTGACGAGCTGGAGAAGGCAATCTGGGAGCAGGCCGGTCAGCAGTTCAATATCAACTCCCCGAAACAGCTGGGAACGGTCCTGTTCGAGGATATGAAGCTTCCGGGAGGAAGAAGACGAAGACAGGATATTCGACGTCCGCGGATGTCCTGGAGAACCTGGCGCAGGATGTGCCGATCGCCCGTCTGATCCTGGAGTACCGACAGCTCACGAAGCTGAAATCGACCTATGCGGACGGCCTGGTGCAGTACATCGGGGAGGATGGCCGGATTCATGGCAGGTTCAACCAGACAGTCACGGCAACAGGAAGGATTTCCTCGACCGATCCGAACCTTCAGAACATCCCGGTGCGGACAGAACTGGGCGCTCAGCTTCGGAAGGTGTTCGTTCCGAAGGATGGTTCGATTTTTGTCGATGCGGATTATTCACAGATTGAGCTGAGAGTGCTGGCTTCCGCCTCGGATGACCAGAACCTGATCGATGCGTATAACTCGGCGGAGGACATTCATGCGATCACCGCATCAAAGGTCTTTCATGTGCCGCTGGACGAGGTGACACCTCAGCTCCGCAGAAATGCAAAGGCCGTTAACTTCGGGATCGTCTATGGAATCAGCTCCTTCGGTCTGTCGCAGGGACTTTCCATCACAGCGGCCGAGGCGCAGTCCTACATCAATCAGTATTTTGAGACATATCCGGGGATCAAGGCTTTCCTTGATGGCTGTATCCAGTCTGCGAAGACGATGGGGTACTCTGTAACCATGTTCGGAAGGCGCCGTCCGGTTCCGGAGCTGAAGGAAAAGAACTTTATGCGGCGGAAGTTCGGCGAGCGGGTTGCCATGAATGCCCCGATTCAGGGAACCGCGGCGGACATCATTAAAATCGCGATGGTAGGAGTCGACCGGAGGCTGCGTGAGGAAGGACTGAAGTCGAGACTGGTGCTTCAGGTACACGATGAACTGCTGGTGGAGACAGAGATCAGTGAGAAAGAACGGGTTGAAACCATTCTCAGGGAAGAAATGGAAGGCGCGGCAAAGCTCCGGGTACGGCTGGAGATTGATATGAAGAGCGGTGAAAGCTGGTTCGAGGCACACTGATGGATAAGGGAGAATCGATGACAAGAATGCAGGCGGACGCCGCCCGGGAGCAGTCAGATGCACAGACGGTGCCGCCTGAAAGAATCTGGAGTCATATCATCGTGCTTGGTATCACGGGCGGCGTCGGCGCGGGAAAAAGCACGATTCTCTCAGCGCTTCATGAGCAGTATGGAGCACGGATCATCGAGTGTGACGAGGTCGGCAGAGCGCTTCAGCAAAAGGGTGCTGCCTGCTATGCACCGATGCGGCAGCTTTTCGGAGACGGCATCCTTTTTCCGGACGGGACAATTGACCGGAAGGCGGTTGCCCGCCTGATCTATACGGACGCACAGAAGCGGGAAGCGCTGAGCCGCATTGTTCATCCGGCTGTAAAGGCGGAAGTCAGAAGGCAGCTGGAGGTCTTCAACAGGCAGACAGAAGCCGGCTTTTCCAGCCTTCGCCGCAGCCGGGGAGCAGCAGAAGACAGAGCGGCTTGCCGGGCGGAAGGTCAGAGCTGGTCAGCGCCGGGACTGATGACAGCGGGACAGTCAGACCGGATACCGGATTCGCAGGGGAAAGGCGCAGGAAATGTCCATTCGGGAAAGCGACGTGCACTGGCAGTTGTCGAGGCAGCGCTTCTGATTGATGATCATTACGAGGAGCTGTGCGACGAGATCTGGTACATTCATACAGACGATGAAAAGCGCCGTGTCAGGCTCAGGGAGAGCCGGCATTATTCGGACGAGCGTATCACGCGCATGTTTGAGGCGCAGAGAAGCGATGCCTCCTTCCGCTGTCATACTCAGCTGACAATTGACAACACGGATGATTTCGTTCAGAATACGTTCAGGCAGCTGAAAGAAGGGCTGCAGAGCCATTTTCCGGAGCTGTTTTTTTAAGAAGCAGAAAGGAAACAGGAAATCCATGGATTTCTGTAGTATTGCAAGTGGAAGCAGCGGGAACTGTATCTTTGTCGGTTCGGATGAAACGGCGCTTCTGATCGATGCGGGCATCAGCTGCAAGCGGATCGCGGAGGGACTTGCCGGGATCGGGAGAAGTCTGTCCGACCTGACAGGCATTCTGATCACGCATGAGCATTCTGACCATATCAGCGGACTGGGCGTTCTTTCAAGGAAGGTCCAGATTCCAATCTATGCGACTGCGGCAACCATCCGGCAGATCATGCGGTATGCACCGATTGGGAAAGTCGATCCGTCGCTCTTCAGGGTCATCGCGGCGGATACACCCTTCACCATCGGGGATATGAGGGCAGAGGCCTTTCACATTTCGCATGATGCAGCGGATCCGGTGGCTTACCGGATCGAGCAGGGAGGGAAGGCAGCGGCAGTGGCGACGGATATGGGATGCTACGATGATTATACGATCCGCCACCTGAAGGATCTCGATGTGGCGCTGGTGGAATCCAACCACGATGTGAACATGCTGGAGGTCGGGCCCTATCCGTATCCGCTGAAAAGGCGCATTATGTCAGAGAAGGGGCATCTGTCGAATGAGGCAGCCGGGCACCTTCTGACGCAGATTCTGAGTCCGAGGATGCAGGCAGTGTACCTGGGACATCTGAGTCAGAACAATAATTATGACGCGCTTGCGTATGCAACGGTGACGACGGAGATTGATGCGGATGAGGACTGCGAGGTCCGGTCACATGACCTTCCGATCATGGTGGCAGACCGCAGTCATCCGATGGAACTTGTGACAGTTTGAGGAGACAGCGCCGGGCGGGGCAGCGGCGCGGCGGACATGGCGGCCCCGGAGAGGAGTTTCATGATGAAAAAGGTAATTATCACGGTCGTCGGCAGGGACACAGTCGGTATCATTGCGCGGGTCTGCACCTACCTCGCGGAGCGTGGAATCAATATTCTTGACATTTCCCAGACCATCGTAGGCGGATATTTCAACATGATGATGGTCACGGATCCGGAGGGAGCGACAATTCCGACGGCGCAGATTGCCGATGAGCTTTCACAGCTTGGCAGTGAGATGGGGCTCTCC
>USJM01000218.1 GCA_900555005.1 uncultured Lachnospiraceae bacterium
CCGAGCTTCAGGGTGCGCGCTACGCGAATGAGATCCGCCCGACTGTCAAGGTCGATGGGAAGGAGTACAAGGTCGAGCTGGACGAGGTCGACAACAAGTCCGATAAGACAGAGGCCGTGACCGCGGCACAGAAGCTGGTGGCGGACAAGGTTGTGGCCGTGATCGGCAGCTACGGCTCCGGCGTCTCGATCGCCGCGGGACCGACATTTGCAGACGCAAAGATTCCGGCAATCGGTGCTTCCTGCACGAATCCGCAGGTTACCTCAGGCTGCGATTATTACTTCCGTGTGTGCTTCCTCGATCCGTTCCAGGGCTCGGTCATGGCACAGTACGCGTTTGACAGCGGATACAAGAATGTCGCGGTCATCGACCAGATCGGCGATGACTATTCGACCGGTCTTGCGAACTTCTTTGTAAAGCAGTTCCAGACGCTCGGCGGAACCATTGCGACCGAGCAGCAGTTCCAGACCAATCAGTCTGATTTCAAGGCCATCCTGGCGCAGGTCAAGGCAGCGAATGCAGACGCCATCTTCGCACCGTCCTCCATCGCAACGGCTCCGCTGATCATCAAGCAGGCACGTGAGATGGGCATCGATGCACCGATCATGGCAGGCGATACCTGGTACAACCAGACAATCATTGACAACGCAGGCGCTGAGAATGCGGAGGGAACAGTTGTATCGACATTCTTCGATGAGAATGACGACTCCAATCCGGTTGCAACCGATTTTGTCAAGGGCTACAAGGAATGGCTCAACGCGGACAAGAAGCGGATTGAGAACAACGGCGGCAACGATGCCATCGTCGGAAACTCCGCTCTGTGCTTTGATACCTACAACGTCATCTGCGACGCAATTGAAGCAGGGAATACGATTGACGGGGAAGCGCTGAAGGATGCGATCTCCAAGATCGACGGCGACTATGTCACCGGACACATCACCTTCAACGAGACCGGTGATGCGAACAAGGATTCCGCTTACATCGATATCGCGAAGGACGGAAAGTTCCAGTTCCTGAAGATTGTCACGGTTGGCGGCGGAGAGTCCTCCACAGAGGCGGCAACCGAAGCAGAGTAAGCAGAGTCAAGGTCATCCATTTACAGAAGCGAATGTTTCAGATCACAGCGCCGGCCACCTTGTCAGGACCGGCGCTGTGCGTCAGAACATATACACAGGAAGGGGCAACTTCCATGAGTCTTGCTACATTCGTGCAGCAGCTGCTGACCGGTGTCTCGCTGGGCGGCGCGTATGCACTTATCGCGATCGGATACACGATGGTTTACGGAATCCTTCGCCTCATCAACTTCGCGCATGGCGATCTGTTCATGATGTCGGGCTATTTTATGATCTTTGCGATTGCCTCGATGCCATGGTTCATCGCGATCCCGGTTGCATTCGCGGGCACAATCCTGCTCGGCATGGGAATCGAGAAAGCGGCGTACCGTCCGCTGAGAAAAGCGCCGCGCATGTCGGTCATGATCTCCGCCATCGGTGTGTCCTATCTGCTGGAGAACCTGGCAACCTATCTCTTTACGGCGATTCCAATGGCCTATCCGGAGATTTCGGGACTGAAGAAGATTCTGACGTTCGGGCCGGTTACGACCTCTCTGGTCACAATCCTGACCCCGATTCTGACGGTGGTGCTGACGATCGCGCTTCTGCAGCTGATTAACCATACGAAGATCGGCATGGCGATGCGGGCGGTCTCGAAGGACACGGAGGCATCAAGGCTGATGGGGATCAAAGTGGATTCCACGATCTCCTTTACCTTCTTCATCGGTTCTCTGCTTGCGGCAGTCGGCGCGCTTTTGTATTTCACAGACCGCATGACGGTCTATCCGTACTCCGGCGCGCTGCCGGGGCTGAAGTGCTTCGTCGCGGCGGTTCTCGGAGGAATCGGCTCGATTCCGGGCGCTGTCATCGGCGGTTTCATCATCGGAATCAGCGAGACCTTCATCGTCGCATTCGGATACTCGACGTTCTCAGATGCATTTACCTTCGTGCTTCTGATCATCATCCTGCTTGTGCGCCCGACCGGCCTGTTCGGTGAGGCAGCAAGTGACAAGGTCTGAGGAGGTGGCTGGGATGAGCAAGATGAAAGAAAAGGCTGTTTCCTCGAAAATGAACGGCGGGTATGTTCCCGGTTCAGTGGGCATGTATACCAGAAGCGGAGAGATCCGCACCATGTACGCAGTGCTGTGCTCACGATTGCGGCCTGCTTGCTTCTGGCAGCGCTGATGGCCTTCTATCAGAAGAATGCTTCTGACCATTCCTATGCGATTTCCATCATCGAACGGTCGGCTGTCTATGCGGTCGCGGCGGCCGCGATGAACCTGGTGACGGGCTTTACCGGCCTGTTTTCGCTCGGAGCGGCGGGCTTCATGGCAATCGGGGCCTACACGACGGCTGTCCTGACGATCCCGCTCTCGGCCAGGGCGAGCGTCTATTATATGAATGGGATTGCTCCATGGCTTGAGAATCTGCAGATGCCGGTGCTGGTCGCGATGATTCTCGGCGGGCTGATTTCCGCCGGGGTCGCGGCGCGATCGGAATCCCTGTTCTGCGTCTGAAGTCCGATTACCTGGCGATTGCCACGCTGGGATTTGCGGAGATCATCCGCACGGTTCTGGCAGCGCCGATGATGGATCAGATTACAAACGGTTCCTACGGGCTGAACAACATCCCGGGATTTACGAACATATTCCAGCCGCTGATTCTGGCAGCTGTCTGCATTGCGATTATGATGCTGCTGCTCCATTCCTCCTACGGGCGCGCGTTCAAGGCGGTCCGGGATGACGAGGTGGCAGCGGAGGCGATGGGGATCAATCTGTTTCGAACCAAGGAGCTGTCCTTCGTGATTTCCTCGTTCTTCATGGGAATTTCCGGCGGCATGCTGGCACTGTTCATGCGTTCCATCGACACCAAGACGTTCCAGATCACGATGACCTACAACATTCTTCTGATCGTCGTTCTGGGCGGCATCGGCTCCATCCCGGGCGCAATGATCGGCGGCATTGCCATCGGCCTGTGTGAGTGCTTTGTTTCCGCCATCGGCCTTTCCGCTTGGAAGGACGCTGTTACGTTTGCAATTCTGATCATCGTGCTGCTGGTCAAGCCCACGGGCTTCCTTGGCCGCAAGGTGCAGGAAAAGGTGTAAGGGGGCATAACGATGAATACCAAACGCAAGACCCTCAAAATGCCCGTGCGCTACCTGATGAATCTGGTGCTGGTGGGGCTGCTGTTCGTGGGGCTTTCCTATGTGACCGGCAATATGCTGTCCACCTACCAGAATAAGGTGCTGCTGACCGTGGGCATCAACATCATTCTGGCTGTTTCGCTGAACGTTGCCACCGGCTATCTGGGGCAGCTGCCGCTGGGTCATGCCGGTTTCATGGCTGTGGGTGCCTACACCTGCGCCCTGTTCACCAAGTTCTGCCCGCTGCCGGACGGTGTCTCCTTTGCCATCGGTCTGGTGTTGGCTTGCATCGTGGCCGGTCTGTTCGGTGTGCTCATCGGCATCCCGGCCCCGCCCCCGACCGGCGACCATG
>USJM01000219.1 GCA_900555005.1 uncultured Lachnospiraceae bacterium
TAACCGGAGGGGGGCCGGCGCTGCCGTTCTCCGCCAGCGCAGGCCGGATTGATAAGAGGAGAAAGTCGAATGGCAGACTATAAACTGAAGGAACTTCTGAAGGATGTCCCGTATCAGGTGCTCTGCGGAGAGGATGGGACAACGGTCACGGAGATCGTGAATGATTCCAGAAAGGCCAGAGAGGGTGTTGTCTTTGTCTGTATCAAGGGGGCAGTTGCGGACGGTCATAAATACATCCCGGATGTGCTGAAGAAGAATGTTGCTGCGATCATTGTGGAAGACGAGGTCGACCTGAAGGCGTACGGAACCGATGCGGATGGTGTGACATTTATCAAGACAGATGATACCCGGATTGCGATGGCACGTATGGCGGCTGTCTATTATGGCAATCCATCCTCGAAGCTGAAGATGATCGGTGTGACCGGGACGAAGGGCAAGACCACGACGACCTATATGGTCAAGGCCATTCTCGAGCAGGCCGGTTACAAGGTCGGGCTGATCGGAACGATTGAGACATTGATCGGATCGGAGCAGATCCCAAGTGCCAACACGACGCCGGAGTCCCTGACGCTTCAGGGGTATCTGGCGCGGATGGTGAAGGCGGGCTGCCAGGTTGTTGTGATGGAGGTTTCCTCGCAGGCGCTGATGCTTCACAGAGTCGAGGGAATCGAGTTTGATATTGGTGTCTTCACGAATATTTCCGCAGACCATATCGGGCCGGGGGAGCACTCGTCCTTTGACGATTACATGGAATGCAAGAGCAGGCTGTTTCGGATGTGCAAAGTCGGCATCTTCAATGGAGATGATATTCACCTCGGCAGGATTCTGGAGAGACATACCTGCAGTGTTGAGACGTTCGGCCTGAAGGAGACGGACAATCTTTATGCAGAGAATGGAAAGCTGATCTATCATCCGGGATATCTCGGGACGTCCTTTGACGTGAAGGGGGAGCTGAACTTCCATGTTGTGACGGACATTCCGGGACGGTTCAGTGTCTACAATGCGCTCTGCGCCATTGCAATCTGCAGGCACTTTGACGTGAAGGAGGATGATTACCTGAAGGCGTTGAAGGATGTCCGCGTCAAGGGGCGCGTGGAGATGGTCAAGGTCAGCGATGACTTTATCCTGCTGATTGACTATGCGCACAACGCAATGGCGCTTTCCAGCATCCTGACGACCTTGAGAGAATACCATCCTGGCAGACTGGTCTGCGTGTTCGGCTGCGGCGGAAACCGCGCAAGAGCAAGGCGGTACGAGATGGGTGAGGTATCCGGCAGGATGGCAGATTTTACGATCATCACGTCCGACAATCCAAGGTATGAGAATCCGGAGGCGATTATGGATGACATCGAGGTCGGCATAAAGAAGACGACCGGAAAATACATCCGGATTACGGATCGGAAGGAAGCGATCGCCTATGCCATCCATCACGGAAAGCCAGGCGACATCATTGTGCTGGCCGGCAAGGGGCACGAGGACTACCAGGAGATCAACGGGAAGAAATACCCGATGGATGAGCGGGTGCTGATCCGGGATATCCTGGCGGAGGATGAAAAAGACAAAGGCGTGTAACTGCCCGGGCAGATGAGTCAGGAGGGCTATGAGGTTCGCAGATGTGATCGTGGATATTTCCGCCCATGCGCTGGACCGGAGCTTCCAGTACCGGGTGCCGGAGGAACTCGCCGGCAGCTGCGATGTCGGCACGCTTGTTTCGGTTCCATTCGGAAAACGGATGGTGACCGGCTATATTGTGGGATTCTCAGACACCCCAAAGATTGAGGAAGAAAAAATCAGGCCGCTTGCGCGGGTTGACAATGAGGCGACAAGCGAGGAGAGCCGGCTGACCGGACTGGCGGTCTGGATCAGGGACCGGTATGGCAGTACCTTCCTGCAGGCGCTCCGCACGGTTCTTCCCAGAAAAACAAAGATGAAGGTCCGTCAGCAGAAGCGGGTGACGCTGGCGGTTTCTGCAGATGGAGCCCGGCGTGCGGCTGCCGTCTGCCGGGTAAAGAAGCAGAAGGCACGCGAGCGTCTTCTGGCAGCCCTTTGGGAGGAAGAGACCCTTCCCTGGGAGGTTGTCACACAGAAGCTGAATGTAACGCCGGCGGTTGTCCGGGCTCTGGCGCAGAAAGGGCTCGTCCGGGTAGAGAGTGAGGACGCATACCGGACTCCGAAGCTGCCGGAGGCCTTTTCTCACAAGGGCGTCACACTGAATGAAGAGCAGGAGAAAATCGTCCGTGCAATCTGCGGTACCTGGGAAGAGGATCCGGAAGGAAGGTATCTGATCCGGGGCGTGACCGGATCCGGGAAGACGGAGGTCTATATTGAACTGATCGCCTGCGCGGTGGAACACGGTCAGCAGGCAATTGTGCTGATTCCCGAGATCGCGCTGACCTACCAGACCCTGATGCGGTTTTACCACCGCTTCGGTGACCGGGTTTCCATCATTCATTCGAAGATGAGCGCCGGCGAGCGGTCTGACCAGTTTGAGCGGGCACGCCGCGGGGAGATTGACGTGATGATCGGACCCCGGTCGGCGCTGTTCACGCCGTTCGAGCACCTGGGCATCATTGTGATTGATGAGGAGCACGAGGAAAGCTACAGGAGCGGGCAGGCGCCGCGCTACCATGCGCGCGACGTGGCGTTCCGGCGGGGAGAAATGGAGAAGGCGAAGGTTGTCCTGGGCTCCGCGACGCCTTCGCTCGAGGCTTCTTATGCGGCGGAGCGGGGCCTTCTGAAGGAATTCCGGCTGACACAGCGGGCAGGAGGATCTGTGCTTCCACAGGTCGAGATTGTGGATCTGAGGAAGGAGAGGGGAGTCAGCGACCGTACCATGATCGGGCAGAGACTTCGCGATGCCATTCAGGAGACACTGAGGCGGCATGAGCAGGCCATGCTGTTTCTGAACAGAAGAGGCGTGGCTTCATTTGTCACCTGCAGAGCCTGCGGAGAGGTCCTGAAGTGTCCGCACTGCGATGTGGCTCTGACGCTGCATGGAAGAGACCGGCTGGTCTGCCACTATTGCGGATATCAGACAAGTCTCCCGGGTACATGTCCGTCCTGCGGAAGCCCGTTTCTCAGGACGTTCAAGGCAGGGACAGAGCAGATCGAGCGTGAAGTCCGTCAGCTGTTTCCTTCCGCTGCCGTCCTCCGGATGGACAAGGACACGACGTCAGGGAAGGATGGACAGCTGGAAATCCTGTCAAAGTTTGCATCCCATGAGGCAGATATCCTGATCGGAACGCAGATGATCGTCAAGGGACATGACTTCCCGGATGTGACGCTGATGGGGATCCTTGCAGCGGATCTTTCCCTGAATGTGCCGGATTTCAGGGCGGCCGAGCGGACCTTTCAGCTTCTGACGCAGGCAGCGGGAAGAGCGGGACGTGCGGAAAAGCCGGGCAGGGTGCTGATTCAGACGTATCAGCCTGACCATTATGCGATCCAGTGTGCAGCCCGGCAGGACTACGACAGCTTCTACCGCAGGGAGATGCATTACCGGGCACTCTCGGGGTATCCGCCGGCAGGCGGCC
>USJM01000220.1 GCA_900555005.1 uncultured Lachnospiraceae bacterium
GAAGCGGACAGCTGGAATCCCATCCAGAGAAGCCGCAATGTTGACTTCATTTTCATCGGCGCTCTCATAATCCTGAAGTACCGCCCCGTGTCCATAGAGAATGACCTCGTCAAAACCCTCCCGCCGAAGCGCCTGCCGGATCTGCTCCGCGCTTTTTTCATCCGGCAGATCAAGCGGCGTGACGCCGAAGACGCCGGCTCTTCTGCTGCCCCGCCCGGCCGCACCCCCCGTCCACCCGGCCGTGCCGCCTGACAGCCCGGCTTCACCATCCGGCGGTGCTGCGGCCTCTGCTTCTCCAAGCAGCCCCCGGCTGTCCAGCGCTCTGAGAAGCGCTCCATACGCCATCTCCACGCCTCTGTCATACAGATGCATGCCGTCTGTCGCGATAGGGAGAACCGGAAGGCTGAGCTGCGCTTCGATCATCCGTTTCACAGCATGAAGGTCCGTCCCGATCACCGCCGGAACGGGTGTACCGATCACCGCCACAAAGCTGGCGTCAATCTTCCGGGCGCAGCGGCAGATTTTCTTCACAAGGAGCTGTCACGCCCCATGACCGCATCCATATCCCGGAGCCCGGCCGAGAAGACTGCCGACTTCCGGAAAGACCACCTCGGTCATCGAAACCGCAGATGTTACCGGCGCAGCCCGGCGTCCAGGATTACGACGATCCCGCCAAGCTCGTAGAGGACAGACTCCGCTCCCGACTGATCGGGTGCAAACGGCGTCAGGACTTTCCGCAGTCCTCTCATATCACTGTCCTCCCTTCAATGTCTGTATCCGATGGCGCCTGTTCCAGACGGCGGGGATGAGAACCACGCCAGCCAGGCCTCGGCATCTCAGCCATATCTTTCTTCGCAGGATGACAGGATGGCTTCTGCCAGCTTTCTGAGTCCTGCATATCCGAATGGCTGCTCATCAGAATTCCATGGGACGCAGGCCGCGTCCGGATGATAATAGCCGGCGTCCTTTCCGACCGCGACCGCAAAGGGTTCCTCCTTGCCTTCCGGAACGTCGTAATATATCATAGTCGGCTCCATGTTGGAGTAAACCATCGTCCCCGGCGAACACTCTGCCAGCCTTCCAATGTACCAGCTGTACTCCGGAACCGGATTGGCGAAGATCTCCCGTACGCAGAATCCGGCCTCCGCCAGCGTCAGTGCCAGTTCAAATGGAATGGCGTTCACCACTTCTCCGACTGAAAAGACAAGTCCGGGGAACCGGTTCCGGAGCGCCGCAAGCGCCTCCTCCGCCTCCTGCCGGCCATCCTCGCAGTTCCATGTCACGCCAAGCGCTGCTGACAGCGCCTGATACTGGTGTGCAATTCGTTCCGCGCCGTAAAACCGCGTCAGCCCGACCGACGGAATCCCCAGCCGCCTGCTGATATCATCAGCGGCATCCTGCGCTTCCGGGTTCAGAACCAGGTTGAAGTTTGCTTCTCCCATCCGGTAGAATTCCTCAATATCTCCGCAGGTAGAGATCTGACGGATGACGTTCACTCCGATCCCACGCAGCATCTCAAAAAGCTCGCAGTCCGGGTCGACCGGTGCGAAGAAGCCGAGCAGATTCACGCTTGTGCGGACGCGCCTCTGCTTCGGCAGAAGCGAATAAAGCGATTGCCGGACCGCGGCCATCGGCGGCCGTCTCCCTTCTCTTGTCAGCGCATACATGTAGCAGGGACGCACCGGGATCTGCACCTGTTCTTCCGCCTTTCTGGCGACTCGTTCCATATCCGTTCCGAGAAGGGCGTCCACGCAGGTGATGCAGATCATCACCAGGGAAGGCCGAACACGGCAGCTCTCCACTATCTCTGCCACTGCCTGCGGAATTGCCTTCAGGTGGCGCCCTGTCACCAGGTCAGTCTCACGGATCTCCAGATAGAAGAAGCGCTCCTCATATCCCTTGATTTTTGTGATCTCAGCCGTGTTCCGGCCGCAGCAGCCCGGCGAGACGATCAGCATAATCGAACCCGGCACCGCAAGCCCTGCCCGCTTCACACCAAAGCCCTCCGCACCGGGGGAATTGAATGCAAGCGCCGCCGGCGAATTGTATACCAGGTGGGAGGCTGTCACATACTCCTGCGGTATTGCCTCCGGCCCCAGCCTGTTCAGCTCTTCAACCGAACAGCCGTCCGGGCAGTGACTTTTAGTCAGGCCACACACCCCACCTTTCATATGCAGGCCCTCTGCCGTCTCGTCATCCGGTTTATGCGTCACATCGGACATTGGCAGTCCTCCAGTTTCCCGAATCCATGTGGTATGTCAGCCCCGTCCGCCTTCCTTCCGTCTGCAGCTGTCTCCCTTTCGCCGCCCGCATTTTCCCTGCCTGCAGCTGCTGCACTTCCGCCGGCCTCTTCGGCCAGCAGCCGATCCGCCAGGCCGAAGAATTTTGCCGCGATTGTGCCTTCCGGATCCAGTTCGACAATCGTTCTGCCCTGGTCCTCCGCTGTCTGGAAAGCCTTGTCCCGGGGAATATCCGCCACGATACTCAGTCCTCTTTCCCGCGCAAACGCTTCTACCCGCTCACGCTCCGCCTCTACGTTCCTCCGGTTCAGAATAATGCCCTCAACCGACGCGTACCCCCGGTCTTCAAAATTCAGCACCGCGCTGTTGATATTGCCGGCAGCATACAGCGCCATCTTCTCCCCGCTCGTCACGATCAGAACCTTCTCGGCATATCCTTCCCGGATCGGAGCAGCGAAGCCCCCGCACACCACGTCCCCCAGGACATCAAACAGCACCACATCCGGCTTCTCCTTCTCAAGAAGCCTCAGATCGTCCAGCAGATTGAATGTAGAGATGATTCCCCGGCCGGCGCATCCCAGCCGTCGGTCCGCCAGTCTCGATACACAGAACGTCCCCGAATCCTCTTGCTGTGATCTCCTCGAGCGATGCCGGATCCTCATCATGCTCGCGGAGATAATTCATCACAGGCATCAAGGGTCTTCCTGCAAGCAGGTTTCCCGTGGAATCCGCCTTCGGATCGCAGCCGATCTGAATGACCTTCTTCCCTCGCATGGCGAAGGCTGCCGAAAGGTTCGACGTCACCGTCGACTTCCCGATTCCGCCCTTGCCGTAGATTGCCAGTTTGATCATAAAAAAGACTCCCCTGCATGCTGCGCAGAGGAGTCCTGTTCATCCTTCGGTTCCGGACTCTTTCCTGCTCAGAATGCTTTCCATCCATGTCCAAACACTCTTTGCCGTCAAGATGACTACACCTGGATCTGCTGCCCGAATCTGGATTCCATCCGGCAGCTGCTGCCTCTATTTTACCGAAGCTGAAGTCCTTTTTCAACCAAATATCAGGTTTTGCATGCCTGCCCAGGCACACAGACACAAGCTGACCGTTCTCTATCTGTCCCGATTCATGGTAAAATGAATGACCGTAAACGAGATGAAAAAATGAAACACTGAAGGATATCAGACATGCTGAACATTGTGCTTTATGAACCCGAAATTCCGTACAACACCGGCAATATCGGGAGGACCTGCGTTGCCTCCGGCGCGG
>USJM01000221.1 GCA_900555005.1 uncultured Lachnospiraceae bacterium
TCCAGAAACGCCAGCGGCTCCGCAGCAGGAGAGCGCAGCACCGGCTGAAAGTCAGTCAGCAGAGGGCTCCGCCACGGATACTCAGCAGAGTCCATCCACCGGAAAGCTGACGGAGAAAGAAGGA
This sequence comes from uncultured Lachnospiraceae bacterium, assembly GCA_900555005.1. Next base: position 125 of record USJM01000221.1, read on the forward strand.
CAGACGGCTGGAAAAGCCGAGGCAGTGACAGTCTATTATGGAGCGGCTGAAGGCGGGAGTGTCTCTTCCGCATCGGAAATCGTCCAGGCTTCTTCAGGCGCCCAGGCTGCGGGTTCGGAAGCGAAGGCAGCAGAAGGCTTCGTGTTCAAGAACTGGACAGCGGCAGATGGGACCGTTGTCAGCACCAATGCATTCTTTGCGCCGCAGATCCCGTCCACAACGAACGGCGGAAGCTATACGTATACTGCGCATTTTGAAAAGGCAGCGGAAGCACCTGCCACAAAGATGGTCACGGTGGAATACGTTGCTGGCAATGGTGGAACGGTAAACCGTGGTTCCGAGACGGTTGATGCCCTTTCCGCTGATGCGGCACTGCTTGGTTCTACTGCGACAGCTCAGGATGGATATCGGTTCGTAGACTGGACCGCGTCGGACAATTCCATTGTCAGCAGCGATGCGTCCTTTGTTCCTGCCCTCTCGGCAGATATGCCGGAGAAGACAGTTTACATCGCCAACTTTAAGAAAACGGATACCATGCCGGCACAGGATTTTGAAGGATCTGTGTCAGGCGTCCAGGTAAGTGTTCATGCAGATGAAGGCAGGTTCCCGGAAGGCACGACCATGCATCTGGCACCGGTATCCAAAGCCAGTATTCTTAATAATGACAGCGTGCAGGATGCGGTCGGCGAGGACAAGGAAGTCGTCGATGCCATTGCGGTTGACATCACTTTCTTGAACAAGGACGGCAAGGAGATCGAACCCGCCGGCACGATTTCTGTCAATATGTCCACGTCAAGAGATGTGAGCGGCGACAGCCATCAGGTGCTGCACATCGACGACAGCGGCAACGCAAGCCAGGTCACAGACGCTTCTGCAGATGGAGCGAGCTTTGAGGCGAGTGAGTTCTCGATTTATGTCATCACGGGAACCGGGACATTGGCACAGCAGCCGGCGGTAGAGACATGGAACTTCTACGGAGCAAACAATTCCACCATCCTCTCTACGCAGAGCGTGAAAGACGGAGAGTCAATCGTATCTCCGGAGACCCCGGAGAAGGACGGTTATCTCTTCCAGGGCTGGGCGTATACTGTGGGTAACGCAGCAGCCGGAACCGTTAATGTATCCGCTTTTACAACCAGGACGGCGGATGTGTCATCCACCCGGACGGTCAACCTGTACCCGGTGTTCAGCCAAAAGCTGTATGTATTCTTTATGGATAACTACAAGCGGGTATGGGAGACAAAGGAAGGAAAGAAAGGAGATAAAATTTCCACCTCTGATGTTACCCTTCCCCTGGGTTCGGAGGAATCCGTCACCGGCTGGTATACGGACAGCTCTCTGACAGGTGAGGCAGTCGCAGAGGTCACGCTGGAAAATTCCGACGTCACCCTTTATCCGAAGGTGGAGTCAGGACATTACCTGTTCTTCTCATCCGGGGACGGCGCCTCCTATGTGGCTCCGCAGTTTGTCTCTGCAAATGCCGTAACAGCGAAACCGGCAGTTCCGACCAGAAGCGGATACACCTTTGCGGGCTGGTCAGGCACGGAAGGCTCAGACAAGGCGGATTACGAATTCGGCAAAAAGCTCACCGAGAACACAACAATCTACGCAGTTTGGGAAGCAAACACAAATACGAAGTACACAGTTATTTACTGGCAGCAGTCGGTCAACGACAAGAAGGATGCTAAAGAGAACGAGAAAACCTACGATTACGCGGAATTCGTAACCAGAACCGGAACCAGCGGGCAGACGGCTTCTCCTGAGTACCAGGACATGCACAAAGGGTACACAGGATTTCATTATAGTTCGTCAAAATCGGTTTCCGTCACCATCAACGGAGACGGCAGCACCATCCTGAATGTCTACTACGACAGGGACACGCTTACGATTGATTTTTACACGTACAGTAGGGTAAGTTTGCTAAGATGGGATTGGACGAAGGATGAGACGTTTACCGGCCTCTACGGACAGACGCTGGCTCAGAACGGATATACTTGGCCGTCGGAAGACGATTGGTACAATAGTAGCAAAAGTAATCGGCTGACATTTCTGGATGCTTTTATCTTTGATACGCTTGACGAGTTTGGAGATACAACCAGCATCAGCTTGTACAGATATGACAGCAGTGGCTCGTATACCATCAACCATTATAAGCAGAACCTGGACGAAAGTTACAGCGATGACAGTCCGACGAACTCTACCAAGACAAATGGTGGAACTTTCTATTTCAGCAATAAATATAATGGCTTTACTATAGACAGCTATTCTACAGATGGTATGCGCACATGGAAGGCTGCATCTGTCGAAGGAAGCACAGACGACTATTATCCGAACCTGTATATCCGTTATAGAAGAAACTCGTATCCTCTTTCCTTCTATAATTATAACGGAACGGCGAAAACGGAACAGGTGCTCTATGAGGCTTCCCTGAGCCCCTACGAATCCTATGTGCCGGACAGGCCGTCGGATCTTTCGGATGAGTTTAACTTCGGGGGCTGGTATAAGGATCCGGAACTTACACAGAAATTTGATTTCGATCAGACCATGCCTGCGGGTGGTATCACGATCTATGCGAAGTGGGCGGAGCCGACCTACAAAGGGACAGTGCATCTGACCATAGACGGATCCGGAGCAACTACCGGGCTTATCATCGGTTACGGCGCAACCATCAGTGCTGCGGACAGCCTACCGTAGTGAATGCGAACGGCAATACCGTGTTCCAAGGAAATGACAACAATAAGGTGACTCTTCCTGAAAACGTGGACTGGATCGGCTGGGCGACAAAGAACGGCGCGCAGTACACAGCCTTCCATTTTTCGACGCAGATTTACAGCGACATCATGCTGTACCCGTATTATGTGAGCAAAACAAAATATCAGGTGACATACGATGTGAACGGCGGAAGTGGAACAGTTACAGACGGCAAGGAATACGCCAGTGGCGCTTACGCGGATATCCGGTCCGGAGACGGCGTTACAGCACTGCGGGGAAAGGCTTTTCTGTACTGGAATACAAAGGAGGACGGAAAGGGAATCTCCTACTATCCGGGTGATAAACTTCTGGTAACCGATAATGTATCGCTGTACGCGGTTTACGGCGATCCCGCCCAGACCACCAGCCTTACCTACAACACCAACTATCCGGAGAAATCCGGTCAGACGGATGCGGAAAAGCTGCAGTCTGTAAACGGGTCGGAGACGCTTCAGAATAACGCCTCTTTTAAGGCACTGACGGTTGCGGAAGCGGGATTTGCAGTCCCGAACGGCTATTATTTTAAGGGATGGAATACCGCGGCGAACGGCAGCGAAACCGCCGCGGCGGGCGGGGGCGGGATCCTCCTGTTGT
>USJM01000222.1 GCA_900555005.1 uncultured Lachnospiraceae bacterium
TTGATAGAAACGCCCCCCCCGTTTCCCCAAAAGGGGGGGGGGGGGGGGCTTTTTGTCTGAAATCCACGATCTTTCACTCGCTGACAGCTGCACAGACAGCCTTCACACATGTTTGTACAGCAAAAAATGGTGATAAGGACCGCTTTTTCGTAGCTCATTTCCGAACCTTATGCTACTATTTGATCCGGAATTGCATGTGTGTCTGAACGTATGCTTCAATTTTCATGAAATGAAAGGTGATGCCATCATGGCTTATACCTATATGCTCCGGTGCTGCGACGGTTCCCTGTACACCGGCTGGACAAATGATCTCGAGAAGCGGCTTGCGGCGCACAGGTCCGGAAAAGGAGCCCGGTATACCAAAAGCCACCGTCCGGTTTCCCTTGCCTACTTCGAGTGCATGCCTTCAAAGGAAGATGCCATGCGCCGTGAATACCAGATCAAGCAGCTGACCCGACAGGAGAAGGAGGCACTGATCGCCGCCCTTCCCGCCGGCATCCTTCAGCAGATCGAAAGGATCAACCATTCTTTTATTTGACTTCTCCACCGAGAATCGCATCGACCGCAGCCTTTGTGACCTTGTATCCGTTCTCCATGGAGGTCGGGAAGATATCGAACGTCTCCGCAGAATCTCCGGTAGGCGCCTTTTCATCCCCCCAAAGGGTTCCAGGTGTATTTCCGCTCATGAAGACATCCGTGTTGACGGAATCACGGATAATCAGGAAACGATCAAGCAGTCCATAGCGGTCCGCAACATCTGCCAGCGCCACATCTTCCATCTCGGTCGTTGCATATGGATCCGGGCAGTCATAGGTCTTCGCGATCAGGACCGCATTGGCATGATCGTACTTTCCCTTCCAGTAATTGTCCCCGGTGACGGTCGTGCCCTTCAGAACCTTCGGATCTCTGACCGCCCAGTCTGCATCATCAAATTCATCCTTCATGAACTTCCGGGTCTGGTCAGTTGTCTCCAGCTTGACGTCCTTGGTCACTTCATAAACCTGATCCGTGAGAGCCGTGTTCAAATGCTTGAATGCGGAACCATCATAGCTTGCGTCATGATACCAGGTCGTCTCGCTGTCAGAATTCGTCATCTCACGAATATCTGCCTTATGTCCCAGATCATAATCGACCGCAGAAGTGATGATAAATACATCCCCCATCGTCCCATATTCAATGGCTGATCCGGCGCAGCCGACGCTGATGATATAGGTATCTGTAAAATCAAAGCGTGCGTCATTCAGAATGGATGTCAGGCTGATCGCGGCATTCACCTTGCCCATCCCGGTGACATAAAGTGCCACGCCATCCTTGACATAGAGCTTGGATCCACTGAGACTTCCGGCAATGTCATAAGCCTCTCCGCCTTCGCAGTATTCCTTGTAAAGAAGTTCGCCCTCTCCTACCTTCCCGTCATCCAGGGTTCCGATCTCAAACTTCGGGAGCAGAAGAACCTTGATTTTCTCCTGCCCTGCAACAGCCTGAGCCGTCAGCGGGTTCTCCGTTTCCTCAGCAGCTGCCTCTGTCCCTGCTACCTCTGTCCCTGCTGTCTCTGTCTGTACAGCCGCTGCCTCCGTCGTCAGCTCTGTGCTCTCGGCCATCACCGGCATCTGCGTCAGACCAAACGTCATCCCCAGCACCATCATAGCAGCCAGAAGTCTCTTTTTCATTCAGCTCTCCTCCCATTCCTTGTTGTCATTATGAACCTGTCATCGGGATACAAATTTCATGGTTCACATCATAATGTTTTGAAGAATCGGAGTCAATGCCAAATTTATTTTCTTGTATTCGAACTATATTTCTGATCAGTTCGGAAACAGGCTGTTTTTTTACACATTTTTCAGTTATCTGTCTTTTTAAACTTGAACACCCCATACCTGCTTCCACTGTCAATGTCGAAGGCCTCAATATTGAGCTCTTCTCCTGGATTCCAGGTCATCACCTTCGCCTCCCGACGTCCCTAATATCTTTCACTTATGTAACAACATCACAGAATTCCTCCTAGCCGGATGCTATAATGACCTCACAAAGCAGAAAGCAAGCCAGCCGCCCCTCCCCCGAAACGGTCGGACGATCAGGCTCCGCATGCAGACGCCGCTAGCCGCGGCTCCCGCGGGCGGGTTTCATCAATATAAAGGAGGATTCACAGATGTCTGTTATCAATATCACTCAGAATACCTATCAGCAGGAAGTATTGAACAATGAAAAGCCAGTTCTTCTGGACTTCTGGGCGCCCTGGTGCGGATACTGCCGCAGAATCGCCCCGGCGTTCGACAAAATTGCAGACGAGTATGCTGACACACTTGTCGCTGCAAAAATAAATGTCGACGACGAGCCGGATCTTGCAGCTGCAGAGAAGGTCGAGGTCATCCCGACTCTCATCCTCTACAAGGCCGGCAAGGTAGTTGATTCTATCGTGGCTCCAGATTCAAAGGCTGCAATCGACCGGTTCCTCAAGGAAGCGCTTTCCAAATAACAGGAGGTCAGAAATATGAGTGAGAAGCACATATACGATATGGTGGTCATCGGCGGGGGGCCCCCCGGGTACACTACCCCCCCGTACGCAGCCAGAGCCGGCCTGGATGTCGTCGTGCTCGAAAAGCTCTCTGCCGGCGGCCAGATGGCACTGACAACCCAGATTGACAATTATCCAGGATTTGACGAAGGCGTTGATGGCTTTGAACTTGCCGAGAAGATGCAGCGGCAGGCGGAGCGTTTTGGAAGTAAGAGCGAATTCGCAGATGTAACCGACATGGATCTGACGAAGGATGTGCGCGTGATCCGGACGGAAGACGGCGAGTATGATGCCCGGACGGTTGTCATCGCGACCGGCGCGGATCCCAGAGAGCTCGGGCTTCCAGGGAGAAAATGCTCGTCGGAAAAGGACTTGCCTACTGCGCATCCTGCGACGGGATGTTCTATAAAGGCAAGGATGTTGCGGTTGTCGGCGGAGGCAATACGGCCGCTGCTGACGCTCTTCTCCTGAGCCGTATTGCCAGGACGGTAACGCTGATTCACCGCAGAGATACGCTCCGCGCCACAAAGATCTATCATGAACCACTGATGAAGGCGGAAAATGTGAACTTTGTCTGGAACAGCACTGTCACAGAGCTTCTGCATGATGAAAAACTGACCGGTCTCCGTCTGAAAAACGTCCAGACCGGTGAGCTCAGCACGCTTCCATGTGACGGTGTCTTTGTCAGCATCGGCCGGAAGCCCTCGACATCCTTTGTGAAGGGAGAGCTTGCGCTTGACCCGGGCGGCTATACATCGCCGGGGAGAACACCCAGACCAGCGTTCCCGGCGTCTTTGCCGTTGGGGATGTCCGGACCAAGTCTGTCCGTCAGATCGTGACGGCAGTAGCGGACGGCGCTGTGGCTGTCCACATGGCGGAGGAATACCTGGCAGATCAAAACAATTGAGAAATAAAAAGAGATCCGGAAAGCACTATACAGTGCTATCCGGGA
>USJM01000223.1 GCA_900555005.1 uncultured Lachnospiraceae bacterium
TGCCTTTCTCCCTTTTCCCCGCCCGCCCGGGCGTGGGGAGGACCGGCGGGGGCTGCCCTGCATCAGTTCCATGAAAATTGCAGAACTTTCCCCTCATTATAGCATCCCGCCTGCTGCCGCTCAACTGCCGGAATACAGGCGGAATCCCGCACATCAAACTGGCCTTTGTCCGAAACAGCCAAAAAGGGAGCCTGCAGGAGCGGCATCCTTCGCCTCTCCCCGGCTCCTCCGATTTTTGCATAAAATGCATTCTCAGCTGGATCTGATCTCTCCGGCCCTGACCAGACTCATCTTTGTCAAGGCAGGTCCCGCCAGCTCATAGACCAGCGTCCCGGCAAGCACAACCGCCCGGATCTGTGCCGCGTACTTCGGGACGACATTTCCCGCCACCAGTGTCAGTCCGATCGCCACACCAGCCTGCGGCAGAAGACAGGGTCCCAGATAATGACTGACATTTCTGCCCGCATGACCGATCCGGCCGCCAAGCCAGGAGCCGAACCATTTGCCCAGGAAACGGAAGACAATATATATGACCCCGATCAGTCCGATCTTTCCGAGCATTTTCACCTGAAGACCGGCACCAGACGCGACAAAGAACAGAATATAGATGGGCGCCGTGATGGATTCCGCCACATCCAGAATGCTGTTCGCTTCCCTGGAGAGATTCGCTACGGCCGCTCCCATCCCCATGCACAGCATCAGCGAACTGAGCCCGAACCGGTCTGCCAGTCCGATTCCCAGAAAGACAAAGCCGCACACAAGTGCAAGCCTGTTTCCATGCTTATGGAAACGGCGCATTGGAATCAGCATCAGGACACCAAGCAGAATTCCGAGCGCCAGGGCTCCGAAGATCTCCAGAACAGGCTGAAAAATAGCCCAGGCCAGATTGGCTGCCCCACCCTTGATGGACTGCGCAGCTGCCATACAGACAGAAAACAGGACCAGCGCAATCGCATCATCGAGTGCGACAACGGAGAGCAGGGTCTTCGTCACCGGTCCCCTTGCCCTGTACTGATTGATGACCATGATCGTAGAGGCCGGAGCGGTCGCTGCCGCGATGGATCCCAGGACAAGAGAAAACGGGACGGAATACCCCGTCAGAATCATCATTCCTGCAACAAACACGACGGCAAACAAAGATTCGAGGCAGGCAATGATGACAGGCGCTGTTCCGACCTGCCGGAAATATGACCGCTTGAATTCATTGCCAATCGAGAACGCAATGAATCCCAGCGCAACCTCCGGGATGGTCGTCATATTGTTGATGAATGACTCGGACAGCACCGAGAACGGGATTCCCAGCGCCGGCAGGAAATACGGTCCAAGCAGAAGTCCGGCGATCAGGTACCCTGTTACATTCGGAAGTCTGAGGTGCTTCATCAGCCTTCCCATAAATATACCAGACAGAACCATAATGCCAAGATTGGCAAGGACATTCAGATCCGGTGTCATGATTCCTTTACCTTGAACCCTTCCAGATGCTCGATCGGCAGCGTGAAGAGGATGCCGGTATCTCCGTGTTCCAGTCCTCCCGTTACCTTGTTGACCGCCTCGATGATGCTTGGGACCTTGTCATCCGTCGCAGCCATGAAAATCGTCCTGTTCTCCTTGTGTGCCGGATTCAGGACATTCCGGAGAGACAGGACAAAGCGAAGCTCGTCTTCCTCGTTGAGCTCCTGCATCATTCCGTGGGAACTCAGGATCGTCGCTCCCTGCAGATGTCTGGCAGAAAACTCCGACAGAAGATCCTCCATGCACTCAAGCTTGTTCAATACAATCACGACCAGTTTCATGACTGCGCTCCTTGCTATTCAAGAATATCGTTATGTTTATACTAGCACGTGCCACTTTCACGATCAAACGGAAAGACGACTGCCGTTTTGCCATGGACAGCCCTCAGACAGAAACACGCTCTCCCGTATCGCCGCTTTTGATCTGCCCTGCTTTCTTCCCCGCCGGAAGCGGCGGCAGCTGCGCCAGCACGATAGCGGTGAACATCAGCGCACAGCCCAGGATCTCTCTGCCGCTCAGCCGCTGGCCGAGAATCAGCCAGCCTCGCTCGCCCCGAAGACGCTCTCCAGGCACATTGCAATCGATGCAATTGTCGGGTTCAGCCCCTTCTGTCCGGTGATCTGAAGCGTGTAGGCCACTCCGCTTGAGAGGACCCCCGCAAATACGATCGAGACAGCCGCATGCAGCAGCCCATAGGCTGTCGGGTGCTCCAGCACCAGCATCAGCACGGTTGCTATGGTTCCCTGAAACAGCACCTGCCGCTGGCTGAGCCGGACCGGGTCCAGTCCCGGAGAAAAATGATCGATCACCAGGATTTGAATGGCAAACCCGGCTGCTGCGCAGAGCATCAGCGCATCGCCTCCCCCGAAGCCTTCAAGAGAACCGGCCTTAAAGCAGAGAAAGTACAATCCCACAATCGAGACAGCTACACAGAACCAGATCTTCTTTTCGGTCTTCTTCCCAAGAAACATGGAAAAGATCGGGACAAGAATCACATACATCGCCGTGATGAAGCTCGCCTTTGCAGTCGTTGTGGTCGCAATCCCCGTCTGCTGAAAAGCACTTGCCATGCACAGCACAGCGCCGCTGGCAGCGCCAGCGATCCACAGCGCCCTCTTCTGCTGCCCCGTTGTCGGTGCAGGACAGCTCCCCGTCTGCTTCAGACGAATCCTGTCGGAAACGCGGATCACCGGGATCAGGAACAGAACCGCGATCCAGCTTCTGCAGGCCAGATACGTATAGGTCCCGACATACTTTGTCGCAATGCTCTGGAAGGAAAAGGTAAAGCCCCAGATAAACGCAGTCAGAACAAGAAGAAGTGTCTTTGTGACTGTTGTTGATTTTCTCATATTCATTGATTCCCTGTATGACATCCATTTGCCGGAAAGCAAACAGCGAAGGAAACCCTGTCTGGATTCCCTCCGCCTTTAGCGTCCGCTGCATGCAGTGTCTCATGTCTGCCTGCCGTCTCCTGCATGTGCAGCCCGGAAGATCCTTCCGCTGCCGCGCCTGCCATTGCTGTGCAGATCAATATGCCCTGCCCCAGTACACCATCTTCTTTGCCGGGCGTCCGCACCAGACGCAGGTATCGGAAAGATGTTCCTGCCGGAACGGAATGCAGCGGCTCGTGACGCCTCCGAGCTCGTCCTTAATCGCATTCTCACAGGCGACATCACCGCACCACATCGCCTTGATGAAGCCCGGCTTCGTGTTCGCGATTTCGGTGAATTCTTCTTTTGTAGCCGCGGTGTAGGTCATCGCGTCGCGGCGTGCCTTCGCGTTCTCGTACATATCGTGCTGGATCTGATCCAGGACATCCTTCACCTTGTCCGCAATTCCCTCAAGCGGCGCGACGATCTTTTCACGCGTATCCCTGCGGACGATGACGCACTGCCCCTTCCGATATCCTTCGGTCCAATCTCGACACGAACCGGAATGCCGCGCAT
>USJM01000224.1 GCA_900555005.1 uncultured Lachnospiraceae bacterium
CACTATTCAAACCTGGGAGCGGACGGCCTGCTGATTTTTGACAGAAGCGATACGGACGAGGAACACGATGAGTCGCTGACGCTGGAACGGGAGATCATCCGGAAGGTGGACATCCCGGTCTGGGGGTTCGGCAACATCAGACGGGTTGAGGATGTGAAGAAGATCCTCTACACAGGGGCTGCGAAAGCCATTCTGAATTTCTCGAAGGCGTCCAACATGAAGATGCTGGAGGAGGTTTCCAAACGTTTCGGCAAGGAGAAGATCGGTGTCTGCATCGACACCCGCAGGGACGAGGTGCTGGACGATGAGACCAAGAAACGGATTGAGGCCTATGCCAGCGGAATCGTCATCCTGACGGATGTGTTTGTATACAGAAAGGACCGTCTGGAGTTTGCGAACCTGAGCGGACTGCCGGAGACGATGGTTGTGGTGGGAAGTGATGGCCTTTCCGAAGACGAAAAACTGGGGATTCTGTCGCAGGACTGCGTGGAGGGACTGTGCGAGGACATTCTCCGGGATCCGAAGACCGATATCATGAAGTTGAAGGCGGAGCTGAAGGCGAAGGGCGCGGATCTGAACCTCTTTGAGAGCGCTGTCAGCTGGGAAGAATTGAAGACGGACGAGAACGGACTTGTTCCCTGCGTGGTGCAGGATTATAAAAATGAAGAAGTGCTCATGGTCGCCTATATGAACAAGGAGTCCTTCGAGCAGACCGTCCGGACCGGTGTCATGACCTACTGGTCCAGAAGCAGGCAGAGTCTCTGGGTCAAGGGGGAAACATCAGGGCATTATCAGTACATACGCGAGATGCGGCTGGACTGTGACAGCGATACACTGCTGGCGAAGGTGCTCCAGATCGGCGCCGCCTGCCACACGGGAACCGGAGCTGTTTCTACCGCACGATTCTGAAGAAGGATTATCAGGACCGCAATCCGCTCACGGTGTTTGAACAGGTACTCGATGTGATCCGCGACAGAAAAGAGCATCCGAAGGAAGGATCCTACACGAACTACCTGTTTGACAAGGGGATCGACAAGATTCTGAAAAAATGCGGAGAGGAGGCGGCTGAGATCATCATTGCCGCCAAAAATCCGAACCGTGAGGAGGTTCGCTACGAGATGGCGGATTTCCTTTACCACATGATGGTTCTGATGGTCGAACGCGGTCTGTCCTGGGAAGATATTGCAGAGGAGCTTGCAAATCGCGAGTAAGTACGGTATTCTTTTCAGCACAGCATGAATCCAGATGATATGAGTGCAAAAAGTACTTTTTGTCACTCATTCATAATTCAGAGAGGTGACAGGCGATGATGAATTACAGGAAATACACCAGACAATTCTTCAAGGCGCCGGACACCGGTCACAGATGGGCGGATAAGACATACATCGACCATGCACCGGTGTGGTGCTCGGTGGACCTTCGGGACGGAAACCAGGCCCTGGTTGTACCGATGGATATGGAAACCAAGCTGAAATTCTTTGAACTCCTGGTTAAGATCGGATTCAAGGAGATCGAGGTCGGTTTTCCGGCAGCCTCCGAGACGGAGTATGACTTTCTGCGCGCGCTGATTGAACGGAAGATGATTCCGGACGACGTGACAGTCCAGGTGCTGACGCAGGCAAGGGAACACATCATCAGAAAGACATTTGAAGCGCTGAAGGGCTGCAAAAACGCCATTGTTCATGTCTACAACTCGACGTCAAAGGCGCAGCGTGAGCAGGTTTTCCGGAAGTCCAGGGAAGAGATCATGGAGATTGCCGTGGAGGGTGCCACGCTTCTGCAGAAGCTGACGGACGAGGCAGGCGAGAAGTACCGCTTTGAGTACAGTCCGGAGAGCTTCACCGGGACGGAGCCGGAGTATGCGCTCGAGGTCTGCAATGCTGTCCTCGATGTCTGGAAGCCGACACCGGACCGCAAGGCCATCATCAATCTGCCGTCGACGGTGCAGCTTTCCGTGCCAAGTGTCTATGCAGACCAGGTCGAGTACATCTCCGACAATCTGAAGTACAGGGAGAACGTCGTGCTTTCTCTTCATCCGCACAATGACCGCGGGACCGGCGTGGCAGACGCAGAGCTTGGCGAACTGGCCGGCGCTGACAGAATCGAGGGGACAATCTTCGGAAACGGAGAGCGCACCGGGAATGTGGACATCGTGACGCTCGCCCTGAATATGTACAGTCAGGGTGTGGATCCGCAGCTTCACCTGGATGACATGCCGGATATCGTAGACAAGTATCAGGATTACACGGGTATGACGGTCAATCCGAGAACTCCGTACGGCGGATCCCTGGTGTTTGCTGCGTTCTCAGGCTCTCATCAGGATGCCATTTCGAAGGGCATGCATTACAGAAAAGAGAAGAATACCGATCTCTGGACGGTGCCGTATCTGCCGATCGATCCGACGGACATCAGCCGGAGCTACGATGCAGATGTCATCCGCATCAACAGCCAGTCCGGAAGAGGCGGTATCGGTTTCATCCTCGAGCACGATTTCGGCCTCAGGCTGCCGAAGGCGCTTGCGTCGGCGATCCGCGACGAGGTCAAGCTGGAGTCCGAGCATCAGCACAAGGAACTGACGCCAAACGAGATCTTCGATCTCTTCATCGACCGCTTCGAGGATGTCAGAAAGCCTTACGGCATCTCTCATGTGACCTTCCGTCAGCACAACGGAATCATCGCGACCATCACGACGCAGTTCGGAAACCGTTCCGCCGAGATTACAGCGTCCGGCAACGGCCGCCTGAATGCCGTCTCCAACGCGCTCAAGAAGGCGTACGGGCTTGAGTATGATCTGGATACCTATGAGGAGCATGCGCTGGAGAAGAGCTCTTCTTCCAGAGCCATCGCTTATGTCGGTGTCAGGAGCAGAAAGAGCGGCGTATTGTACTGGGGCGCAGGAGTGGATGTCGATATCATCCGGGCTTCCGTCAGTGCCCTTCTCACTGCCGTGAACAATATGGTGAATGCGGAGGATACAGCGCTTTCAGAAGAGTAACAGAGTGGTTTTCCAGACCAGCTGCCTGCGGTGCGGGCAGCTGGTTTTTCGTCCCTCGCTGCTTCGCAGCTTCCGGGCCGCTGACAGCCATTCGCGTTCCCGCATTGCTGCGCATCGCTTCACGCTCATGTCTGTTGGCGTCGTTCGTGAATCTGCCGCCGGCATGCAGGCATGCCGCGTCCATCTGCACGGCGACTGGGCTGATGCACGCATGTTACAATTGTGTTACGGAAATGTTGACAAACGTAATAAACATATCTATAATGTGCGATGTATCGACAAATATGACTGGGCTGACAGGATTCGATGGTTGGATATATCTGCGGCTGTCGTCATGATGCGTGCAAGTGTGATGGAGAGAAGGTGAGGGGCTTTTCATGAATACGAGTCTGCGGAAAACAGATCGAACTGAATCGGGTGAAGACCGTATGAAAGAAAACGGGGCGGCGTCAGC
>USJM01000225.1 GCA_900555005.1 uncultured Lachnospiraceae bacterium
CCCGCTCGACTCGGCGTCCGGATATCCGGTATGCCCGGGGCTGTTTGACCGCAATGGAGCGATTCCGCTTGGCTATGATGGTGCGGTAAGCTTTACGGTCCATTCAGCCGGCGCTACGGCGGTGTCGCTCCTGCTGTATCATAAAGGAGAAGAGAAACCATACTCTGAGATCGTGTTTCCAAAGACATACCGGATTGGTTCAGTCTGGTCGATGGTTGTGTTCGGCCTTGACATTTCCCAGTTTGAGTATGCGTATTCGGTGGACGGGCCATGGAACCCGGAGAAGGGGCTGCTGTTTGACCGGCGGCATGAGCTGCTTGATATCTATGCGAAGGCAGTGACGGGACAGCGGATCTGGGGAAAGAAGGACGATGTGCCGAAGTACCGCGCGCGGGTCGTCCAGACATCCTACGACTGGGATAATGATCGCCAGTCTGTTCCGATGGAGGATCTGGTGATCTATGAGCTCCATGTGAGAGGCTTCACGATGGGAAAGAGCGCCGGCGTGACGGCGCCAGGTACATTTCAGGGACTCCGGGAAAAAATTCCGTATCTGAAGTGGCTCGGGATCACGGCAGTTGAGATGATGCCGATCTTCGAGTTTGATGAAATGCAGAACTGCAGGCACTTTGACGGAAAGGAACTGATCGATTACTGGGGATATAACACGGTCAGCTATTTTGCCCCCAATACGAGCTATTGCTCGGAGCAGGAGTACAATCACGAGGGGGACGAGCTGCGGTCTCTGATCCGCGATCTCCATGCGGCAGGCATCCAGGTCATCCTGGACGTGGTTTTCAACCATACCGCGGAGGGGAATGAAGACGGGCCGTTCATATCCTTCAAGGGGTTCGACAACAATATCTACTATATGCTGACGCCGGATGGAAATTACTACAATTTCTCCGGCTGCGGGAACACCGTCAACTGCAATCATCCGGTTGTCCAGGAACTGATCGTGGAGTGCCTGCGGTACTGGACAATCAACTATCACATCGATGGGTTTAGATTCGATCTGGCCAGCATCCTTGGGCGTAATGAGGATGGCTCCCCGATGGAATACCCGCCCCTTCTGTACCGTCTGGCACGGGATCCGCTGCTGTCTGGCGTGAAGCTGATCGCGGAGGCCTGGGATGCGGGCGGCATGTACCAGGTGGGAAGCTTTCCGGCCTGGAGCAGATGGGCAGAGTGGAACGGGAAGTACAGGGACGCGCTCCGGTCGTACCTGAAGGGCGATATCTGGATGGCGCCGGAGGCAGCGAAGCGGATAATCGGATCTCCGGATCTGTATTCAGACAAGCCGGCGGAACAGGGCAGGAGCCCGAGAGGATATCTGGGATACAACTCATCCGTCAATTTCATTACCTGTCATGATGGATTCACGCTGTACGACCTGTATGCATACAACGGCAAGCACAACGAGGCAAACGGCTGGGGCAACTCGGACGGTGCGGATGATAACCGCAGCTGGAACTGCGGCGAGGAAGGACCGTCCGCGAACCCGGAAATCGAGAAGCTGCGTACCCGGATGATGAAGAATGCGATGGGAATTCTTCTGATGAGCCGGGGGACGCCGATGTTTCTGGCAGGGGATGAGTTTGCAAATACACAGTTCGGCAACAATAATGCCTACTGCCAGGACAATGAGATCAGCTGGCTGGACTGGAATTATTGCGACAAGAACAGGGACATCCTGGAGTTTACAAAAGGAATGATCGCATTCCGGAAGCAGCATGACTGCATCCGCAGGGATTTGAAAGCTGCCAGATGCGGCTTCCCGAACATATCCGTTCATGCGGGGACACCCTGGAACGCTCTGATCACGAAGGACACGAGGGCCATGTATGTGGTCTATGCCGGTTATGACGAGAATGCCAGAGATGACGATATCGTCTGCGTCTGTCTGAATGTCTGGTGGGAAGGCGTGGAGATCCAGCTTCCGGATCTGCCGGAGGGAAAGAGCTGGCACCTTCCGTATCAGCGGCCGGGGAGGAGCGCGGGATGGCCTGGAAGCGGGTCGTCATGCAGCCGAGATCGCTGGCAGTGCTGGTGGCGGAATCGTTTATCCCGCAGCAAAGTTAACGGGATGGTTCGGGCAGCATTGGATGGCCTGGCAGGCAACAGGAGAGAGATATGTCTGAAAAAGAGCATGCAGAGAAGAGAGCGCTGATTGCGATGAGCGGAGGGGTGGATTCCTCCGTCGCGGCAGCTCTGATGCTGAAAATGGGATATGAGTGCATCGGTGTTACAATGAAGCTTTATTCCAATGAGGATATCGGGGTGTGCCGGACGCATACCTGCTGCAGCCTGGATGACGTGGAGGACGCGCGGGCCGTTGCCGGGCGGCTGGGGATGCGGTACTATGTCTTCAACTTCGCGGATGATTTTCAGGAAAAGGTCATTGATAAATTTATCCGGACATATGAGGAAGGCGGAACCCCGAATCCGTGTATCGATTGCAATCGATATATGAAGTTTGACAAGCTGTATGACCGGGCGCGGGAGCTTTCCTGCAGCACAATCGTGACAGGCCATTATGCCAGGACGCACTACGACGAGAAGAGCGGTAGGTGGCAGCTTTTGAGGTCGGAGAATCCGGCCAAGGATCAGACCTATGTGCTGTACGCGATGACGCAGGATCAGCTCGCGCATACCGTTTTCCCGCTTGGAAGCTACAGAGATAAGGAGCAGGTGCGGCAGACGGCGGAGGCGTATGGGTTTGTGAATGCGCAGAAGCCGGACTCGCAGGATATCTGCTTTGTTCAGAATGGAGACTACGGAGATTTCATCGAGCGGCAGACCGGGCACACATATCCGCATGGCAGATTTGTGGATGAGGATGGAAGGGTGCTGGGCGAGCACAAAGGGCTGATCCGCTATACCATCGGACAGCGAAAAGGCCTTGGACTGGCGCTTCCCCATCCGATGTATGTCAAGGCCAAGGATATGGAAAAGAACGAGGTGATTCTCTCCGAGGACAGCGGTCTGTATTCCAGCCGTCTGGCAGCCGGGGATTTCAACTGGATCTGGTGGCCGGGTGCGGAGAAGACCTGTCATTCCGAAGACATCGAAAACGGAACAGGACAGCAGTATGCCGGGGCTTATGCCGGACAGAACCGGCCGGCTGCCGGCACAGTCCTTCGCGCACCGGCAAAGCCCCGCTACCGCGCGCTGGAAGCCGCCGGTACAGCAGTCGTTCTGGATGACGGCGGTGTTTCATTTACCTTTGATGAACCGCAGCGGGCGCTTACGCTGGGACAGGCGCTTGTGCTGTACGATGGAGAGCGCGTGATTGGCGGCGGAACCATCACCAGCGTACCGCGCACCTGAGAATGACCGGCGGCGCAGGGCGAAGTGCGGCATCTCGGGCAGAAGCGCCGCACAGGTGAGATCAGCAGGCAG
>USJM01000226.1 GCA_900555005.1 uncultured Lachnospiraceae bacterium
TTACCGTACCGTACAAAACGACGGACGCGGACTGCTTTGTCCTGCGGGATCTGGTGCTTCGCTTTTACTGGGATGATGAGACACTTCCGTCGGTGGAGGTACCGCTCGGAGACTTCTTTTGCTGCGGGTTCGGAAGAGCCTGCATGGTCAACTCGCTGCCAATTGCAGTGGTGCCGAACCGGGGACTGAACTGTTATTTCCAGATGCCGTTCAGAAAGAGTGCCCGGATTGAGCTGGAAAACCAGCATAAAAACCCGATCCCGGCTTTCTTCTACCAGGTGGACTACAGCCTTGTGGAGGCTCTCCCGGAGGATGCGCTCTATTTCCATGCGCAGTGGCGCAGGGAGAAGATTACTCAGAAGGGCGTTGATTATACCATCCTGGATGGAGTGAAGGGAAGAGGGCAGTATGTCGGAACTTATCTGGCACTGACAACGCTGGAACGATACTGGTACGGCGAAGGAGAGGTCAAGTTCTATCTGGATGGCGACCGGGACTATCCGACAATCTGCGGAACCGGTACGGAGGACTATTTCGGCGGCTCCTGGAGTTTCGCCAGACAGGAGGATGGAAAAACGGTTGAGCAGCAGTACTGTACACCCTATCTGGGCTATCCGTATTACTCCAGCCAT
The DNA here is from genome assembly GCA_900555005.1 of uncultured Lachnospiraceae bacterium. Next base: position 633 of record USJM01000226.1, read on the forward strand.
GACACGGAGCACAACCTGTATCACAACGACGACACGATGCCGCAGCGTGGCTTTTACAGGTGGCACATCGAGGATCCGATTGCATTCAGCAGGGATATTCGCGTGACGATCCAGCAGATTGGCGTCGGTTACAGAGGTCTGTTTGAGAGACAGGATGATGTTGCGTCGGTTGCTTACTGGTATCAGCAGCTCCCGCATGAGCCGTTCCCGGAGTTTCCAGGCGTGGAGGACAGATGGCCAAGATAAGTCTGCCGGAGCCATGAATAGAGGGTTGTTCGCGAACCCTGCCGACCGAAGAGGTGAAGAGTATGAAAGGAAAGACAGGACTTGCCATTGTCCTTGTGTTGGTTTCCTGCTTCGGGGTGTTTTTGGTTATACGACAGCTGGGGCGGAGCAAATTCAGATCAGAAAATGATTCAGGGACGACAGAAACAACAGAAACAACGAAAACAGAAGGGGAGCTGACAATCCTGACACCGGACGCATCCGTAAAGGAGTTCCAGGATTTTGTGGACCAAGCCGGGAAGAAGCTGGGAATTAAGATCCGTCTGAAAGCGACATCCCAGGATGCAGAAAGCAGGGAGGCACAGGTATCGAACCTTCTGACATCCGGCAACCAGGACATCGACCTGATTGCAATCAATGACGAGATGGCATCAGAGTTCATCCCGAAGGGATATCTGGAGCCTCTGGGAGGTGATGTACTGTCGGAGGATATCAGAAGCAGCTTTCCGGAAGTATATTTTCAACAGGTCTGTACTTATAATGGCACGGTATATTCCGCTCCTTACATGCTGGACATCATGATGTTCTGGGTTAATCAGGAGTTTTTGGAAGAAGCCGGAGTTTCCGATCTGGGAACGAAGGACCGGTACAATCATTTTCTGGAATATGATTATGGCGGGAATCGATATGCTTATGGCTCAGCGTGGGAGCAGTCCTATGCGTATAACGATCTCTTCCAGACAGTCAATCTGTTTGGCGGCAATTATCTGGACTGGGATGATGAAAACAGCCGGGCGGCGGTTCAACACCTGAAGGAACTTGTGGAAAATGGTCAGACACCTGAAGACCAGATGCTGGATCAGTATGATCAGATGGAACAAAAGTTCATTGACGGCAGGTACGGGTGTATCTACATGTACAGCGGGGCGATGAACATATTTTTTAATTCCGGGAAATATTCCGGAAAGGGCATTCATGTCAGCAGCATTCCGTCATTCTATAAGAAACGGACGACCATTGCGACCTGGCAGCTTGCAATTAACCGTTCTTCCGTACGGAAGGAAGCCGCGAAGGCATTTATCCGATATATTACAAGCGATGAAGGAGCGGAATATTACAGCAACTGCGTTCACAAGGCCCCGGCAAGACTTGGTATTCTAAGGAAAGGCAGGCTGGATATCCCGGATATTGAAGCGATTCGGTCATATGTCAACACTTGTGAACTATTTCCGCGATATTTTACGGATAATCCGATGAGCGGGATCAAGAGCATGGGGACACTGTTTCAAAAGTATATGGCTGGGGATATTACAATGGAGAGTTTCTGCAGCGGCGCGCAGGATATCGTGGATGGGCGGAAGAACAGATTATAATTTCTGATTATAGAAAAGAGCCTGACAGGCTGCATCAACCATGCAGCAGCCTGCCGGGCTCTTATTGTATCTTCTTAATTGGCAGAATGGATAATAAATCAGACTAATTTTTGTTCAGCTTTTCGAGGGCATCGAAAATTTACAGATGTTAAAATGAAAGAAAAGGTTTCCTCCAGGGGTGTTATAACAGCTGGGAAGAATCCGGGAAAGGCAATAAAAGGCAATTATATGAAGAAATAGAACGGAGGTGTGCTTATGCAGCTGCTGGTCATTCTTGTCCTGTTTGCGTCAGTTCTGGCTTTGTGTTTTGCGGCATTCAATTTCTTCGGGGTGAGGAAGCTGCCGGAGGGAGACGGGCAGATGCGTGAGATTGCGTCTGCCATCCGGACGGGAGCGGCTGCGTTCATATCCTATGAGTACAAGATCCTGTTTCTGGTGATTGCCATCGTGGCGACCGTGATCGGGATCGTTAGATGTGGCAGGCTGGCGCTGCCCTGGCGATTGGGGCGGCGATGTCCAGCCTGGCGGGTTTTATCGGCATGAAGATCGCCACCTATGCCAATGTCCGCGTGTCCGAGCGTGCCAGATCGACAAAGGACATTGGCGCGACCGTGAAGGCTGCATTTCGTGGCGGCTCCGTCATGGGGCTCTGCGTCGGCGGGTTTGCCCTTCTCGGGCTGTTTTTCGTCTATCTCATCTTCGGTCTCGGCATGGGGCAGCTTCATGTCACAGAGGCTTCCTATGTCAACTTTCTGGGACTTCGGTTCATTCCATTTACCATGACACTGTCCGGCTACGCGCTGGGCTGTTCAATCGTTGCGATGTTCAACCGTGTCGGTGGCGGCATCTACACCAAGGCGGCGGACATGGGCGCCGATCTTGTCGGGAAAACGGAGGCGCATATTGCGGAGGACGACCTGCGTAATCCGGCGACGATCGCGGACAATGTTGGCGATAATGTCGGGGATGTGGCAGGACTTGGCTCCGACCTGCTCGAGAGCTATGTCGGGGCGATCTGCTCAGGCATCATCCTGGCCTACCACATGTTTCTGCAGTCTGAGGCGCTTGGTACCGGCATGACCAGGCAGCAGCTGGACAAATGCATCCTGTTTCCACTGATCTTCGTGGCCGTGGGGCTCCTTTCCTGTTGCATCGG
>USJM01000227.1 GCA_900555005.1 uncultured Lachnospiraceae bacterium
TATTTGACCGGCCAGGTGGGATCATTCCGGCTGCCAGCGGCGTGCCTGCACGCCGGCTGGCAGATGGACAAGCGACACCAGCAGGCATGAGGATTTTAATATTATGATGGAAATGATATCAGAACTGAACACGCCTTCCGGGAGCAGGATCGTGCCGATACAGATCCGCAGTCTCACGCTCGGAGACGGTATACCGAAGATCTGTGTCCCGGTTGTCGCCTCAGATCCGGAACAGCTGGAGAAGGCATTGACCCAGCTCGAAGGAACACGGGATTTCTATGATCTCGTTGAGCTCCGTGCGGACATATATCCGTTCGATGGAACACGGAAAATATCGGAGTGTCTGCAGGCCCTGCGGAAAGCGGTAGGGGACAAGCCAGTCCTGTTCACATTACGGACAAAGGAGGAAGGCGGAAGCAGAGCCGTGTCCTTCGACTTATACAGGGAGATGAATCTGTGCGCCGCTCAGGAAGGGGCCGACCTGGTCGACCTTCAGCTTTCGATGATGGAGGGGGACAGAATGAGTCTGCTTTCCGACATTCATGGACGCGGCGCACGCGTGATTGGCTCGTTCCATGATTTCCACGGGACACCCCCTGCAGATGAACTGGTGAAAAAGATGGCGGGGATGCAGATGGCCGGCTTTGACATCACAAAGATTGCCGTTATGCCGAAAGACCGGGAGGATGTGCTCGAGCTCTTGTTTGCCAGCGTCCAGATGCAGGAGGAGTGGGCCGACCGGCCCTTTATCACAATGTAATGGGAAGCCTTGGAAGAATGACAAGAGTCTGCGGGAGCTTCTCAGGAAGCTGCATCACCTTCGGTACAATCGGAGGAGAATCTGCTCCGGGGCAGCTGAAGGCGGAGGTGTTGAGGACGGTTCTGCCTTCCCTTCTATAGGTACCCCATGGATCCTGCCTCTGCGGGGGGGACTACAGGGCAAAAACGCCGGTCATCCGGCGACAGAAAGAGGACATCAGGAAAAAAGGGCGACAAACTCTTCGGAGTGTCGCCCTTTTTTTTTCATGCCTGAAAGGTTGTATTTTGCAAATACAGGGCCCGTCCCGTACACTTTCACCTGACAGACGGAGTATGCCTGATCAACAGACAGTATTTGGGAGGTAGATGTTTGAGTATCGCGGAGATTCTTCTCGTGGTTGCGGGATTATCAATCAATGTATTCCTGATCTCCCAGAAAGACGGGGCAATGATCCGGCGGATCAGGCCGGGAAGCCTGCTGATGCTCTGCGTCTTTTTCTTTGTGTTTGAAAGCCTGTCGATGTTTGCAGGTTTCAGACTGACAAGGATTACATTCTTCAGGAATTCTTCATCCACAGATCTGAAGAAGTTCTGTTATTTCTGTGCGGTTGTCCTGTTTCTGATTATCGCCGCCTACATGCTTTTTAAAGCATTCACAGAGCGGGAAATCGACGAACATTTGACGGAGATTTCCGTCTCCAGGACAATCTTCCAGGCCATCGGGGTCGCCGTGTTTGCATTCATCTGCGGCATCGGCTGGGGTTTTATCGGCCACAATATCTACATGGCAACCGGTGTGCTTGCCGCAGCGACCGTTATCGCGGTTTTTTCCGGGACCTATATGGGGTACCGAGATGGCTGCAGGTACAGAAAAGGCTTCTTTACAGTCGGAGGCTCCTGCCTTCTGTTTGTCGGGGTTGAAATCCTTGTGCGGTACCTTTGACGGTCCGCTTTTCGGAACCAGACGCTGCATCAGATAAGGGGCAGCGTTCGTTGCAATTCAATTGGGAGGGGTACAAAATGGCCAGTTTTACACACAAAGCAGCACGGCTTGCATTCAGCAAGGCTCTTGATGTCATGCTTGACAGAGTTTACAAAGACCGTGAGAAGGGACTTACGGAGGCGTTGAACGTAGTTGAGAAGTTCGCACCGGATACATTTTCGAAAGAAACCTATGCGATGTTCCGCAAGTTCCTCACAGATCCGAATGAAAAGTGGAACCAGTACCTGAACAAGCTGATCGACGAGCTGGATCCGAATGTTCTGAAGATGACGCTGCTCAACCTGGTGTTTGAGGCGATGATCAACGGAACCAAGACCATCCGCGCAAATCGTGAGAAGTATGGCTGCAATATTCCGTGGCTGATCCTGATGGATCCGACCTCAGCCTGCAACCTGCACTGCACTGGCTGCTGGGCTGCAGAGTATGGTCACAAGCTGAACCTGAGCTTCGAGGACCTGGACCGTATTGTTACACAGGGCAAGGAGCTTGGCGTATACTTCTACATGTTCACGGGCGGGGAGCCGCTTGTCCGCAAGGCAGACATCCTGAAGCTCTGCAAAAAACATCATGACTGCGAGTTCCACGCGTATACGAACGGAACGTTGATCGATGATGAGTTTGCGGAGGAGGTCCGCAAGGTCGGAAACCTGAGCTTCTCCATCTCTCTGGAAGGCTTCTCCGAGGTCAATGACCTTCGCCGTGGTGATGGTGTCTTTGCACGCGTCATGAAGGCGATGGATATTCTGAAGGCACACGGCTGCTTCTTCGGAACATCGATCTGCTATACAGCAAAGAATCTCGAGACAGTCACGTCTGACGAATTCCTGGATATGGAGATCGAGAAGGGTGTCCGTTTCAGCTGGTACTTCCATCTGATGCCGGTTGGCATGAAGGCAGCGCCGGACCTGATGCCGAGCCCGGAGCAGCGTGAATACATCTACCACAGAATCCGTGAGATCCGCGCCAACAAGGGGGGCAAGATGATCTACACAATGGATTTCCAGAATGACGGCGAGTTTGTCGGAGGCTGCATTGCCGGCGGAAGAAACTATTTCCATATCAATGCAAATGGAGATGCAGAGCCTTGTGTCTTCATTCACTATTCTGATTCGAACATCCATGAGAAGTCTGTCCTGGAATGCCTGCAGTCTCCGCTGTTCATGCAGTACCGTGCACATCAGCCATTCAACAAGAACATGCTTCGTCCGTGCCCGATGCTGGAGAACCCGGGCGTGCTGACCCAGATGGTCAATAAATCTGGAGCACACTCCACGGATCTTCAGGAGCCGGAGAGCGCAGAGCATCTCTGCGGGAAGTGTGTGGACTATGCGAAGGCATGGAAGCCGGTAGCAGACAAGCTCTGGGCACAGACCGATTACCATCCGCACAAATATGAGAACTGGGCAGGATTCAGCCAGAAGGATGCTTCCGGAGCTGAAGCGTCCAGAAACTGAGCCGGGAAGCGGGACCTGCAGCTTGCATTATCATTCAAAAGCTTTACACTATCGTTACATACTGGTCAGACAGATGCCGGGAGGCTCCGTGGGCTGCATGAGGCGGCAAGGGAGAGACCGGCGGGGCTGGGGGGCTGAGATCGTGAATATCAGAAGCC
>USJM01000228.1 GCA_900555005.1 uncultured Lachnospiraceae bacterium
TAAAGGCATTGAGAAAAAACGGTGCCGATGGTGCGAGGGCGCCTCTTTCCGGCAGAAACCCGGATATAGACAGCCTTGCTGCCGGGAAGTCCAGAATCCTGGTACTCAACAAAAGCGATCTGGCTGACCCGGAGCGGAACAAGGAATGGACAGCCTATTTCCGGAAAAACGGACTTGTTGCCTGTGAGGTGAATGCGCGCTCCGGCAATGGAATTCGGCAGATCCGTCCGATGATTGCCGAGGCCTGCCGGGAGAAAATCGAGCGGGATCGAAGCAGAGGAATCGTGAATCGCCCGCTCCGGGCGATGATTGCCGGGATCCCGAATGTCGGAAAGTCAACCTTCATCAATTCCTTTGCGGGGAAGGCATCCGCGAAAACAGGGAACAAACCGGGCGTCACAAGAGGAAGACAGTGGATCAGCGTGGAGAGAACGCTTCAGCTGCTTGACACGCCAGGGATCCTCTGGCCGCGGTTTGATGACAGGCAGGTCGGAATCCGGCTGGCAGAGATTGGCTGCATCCGGGATGAGATTCTCGACACTCAGGAACTGGCCTGCGAACTGATCGGATGGATGCGGACAGACTATCCGCGGGTTCTTCCAGAACGCTACGGGATCAGTCAGGAGGGAACCGCTTTTGAGGTGCTTGGCGGATCGCTGAAGCCCGGAAGTGTCTGAAGGCGGGGGGAGAGCCGGACTGCGGGAAGGCAGCGGCTCTGATTCTGGATGAATTCCGTTCCGGCAGACTCGGCCGGATGACGCTTGAGAAAGCACCGGACTGAGCCGGGTGAAAAGCAGGTGAGTACAGCATGGCAGACAGAAGACAGCGAAGAAGGCATAGAAATCCCTTGAGAGTCATCCTGCGTCGGACGCTGCTGATTTTGGCTGCCATTCTGATCCTGATTTTCGGAATTTCTTATGCAGAGGGGACAGTGGACGTGACGGGCAGCTCCATGTATCCGTCTCTGCAGCCGGGCGACAGGGCGTTTTCTGAGCCTGTCAGTTATCTGGTGCGGGAACCGGCAAGGGGTGACATTGTGCGGTTTTCCACCGGGGCAGGAAGCGGGCGCGCGCTGGTCCGGCGTATTGTCGGCCTCCCGGGAGAAACGGTCCAGATCATCGGGGGAAAGGTTTATATCAATGGGGCGGCACTGGATGAATCCGGATATACGTCCGGGGAGATCCAGTATGCCGGAACAGCCTCTATGCCGCATACGCTTTCGCAGGATGCCTACTTTGTGATGGCAGACAACCGGAGCAGCAGCTTTGACAGCCGGGATCCGACCGTCGGCGATATTCATAAGTCCAACATCAACGGAAGGCTCTGGCTGCGATATGCGCCGCTTAGACGGTTCAGGCTGCTTCAGTAGACTTCAAAGAATGCAGGGAGAGAAGCAGATGGCAGAGACGACAGCGGCAATTTCGGAAAGATGGAAGAAAATATCAAGGGTGGACGAAGCCGCGCTGACTCATTTCGCAGACCAGTATGGCAGCGATGACCGGGCGGCTGTCCGGAAACTGGTGCAGAGTGCGGAAAGAGCGCTGGGGCAGCTGGAAACTGAAAAGAAACGGCTGGAGGAGATGCGGCGTTTTGAACGGCAGTGTGAGGAAGACGGCTATACTCTGATCTGCGGAATTGACGAGGCGGGAAGGGGTCCGCTCGCGGGGCCTGTTGTGGCTGGCGCGGTGATCCTTCCGAATGACTGCATGATCTTTGGGCTGAATGATTCCAAAAAGCTCACCGCCCGGAAGCGCGAGGAACTGTATGAGGAGATCATGGAGAAGGCAGTTGCAGCCGGGTATGGGATTGTCGGCCCGCACAGGATCGATGAAATCAACATCCTTCAGGCAGATTACGAGGCGATGTGTGAGGCCATCGGGACACTTCGGGTGATGCCTCAGATCCTTCTCAACGATGCGGTGACGATCCCCCAGGTTCTGATCCCGCAAGTCCCGATTATCCACGGGGATGCAAGGAGCCTGTCAATCGCTGCAGCAAGCGTGATTGCAAAGGTGACGCGTGACCGGCTGATGGTGGAGTATGACGCTGTGTACCCGGAATATGGGTTCGCAAAGCACAAGGGGTATGGAACAGCAGAGCATTATGCCGCCCTGAGAAAATATGGTCCATGTCCGATTCACAGAAGAACCTTTCTGAAAAGCGGTGGCGGGAGCTGGGGAGAGCAGCCATGACAAAAAGCGCAGTCAGCCGCAGAGAGCGGAGGCACCGGACATTGTTGCAGGAACGGATAGGGGCGCCTGCGAAGGTGGAGAGACCGGCTGCGCTGCGTATATGCGTCTGAAAGAGGGAAAAGCAGCCGGAAGAGGGAAGATCAGAGGACGGGAGCGTGTGCGGAACAGAGCACATGAACAGGAGACAGGAAGGGACTGCATATGAGAGAGCGGCCGGTGCCCTGCTGGAGAAGGAAGGGTACGAGGTGCTCCAGTATAACTTTCGCTGCAGACAGGCGGAGATCGATATTGTTGCCAGAGAAGGTCGTTATCTGGTGTTCATCGAGGTGAAGGGACGACGTTCCAGGAAAAATGGAATGCCGGAGGAGGCAGTCGGGCGACGCAAGCAGGAACGGATCCGGCGGGCGGTCTCTATTATCTGGCACGCTTCCGGGTTCCGGAGGGTACGCCTGTCCGTTTTGACGTTGCGGCAGTGGACGAGGACGGATTCCGGCTGATTCGGAACGCTTTTCTGTTCTGAGCCGGCGTCACTGGAATATGAGCCGGGAGGATCCGATGGAATACGAGAAGCAGTTTATCAGAAAACAGACCTGGAGGAAGATTGACAGGCTGACGCTCCACGAAAAGAACAGTGTGGTGTGGATTTCATTCCCGCTTCTGGATCAGTTTGACTTTGTTGTCAATGCCTTCAGCACCCGGATCGGAGGGGTCTCAGAGGGATATGCCTCAGCCATGAATCTGAGCCTGTCCAGAGAAGTGAGCGGCGGACTCGGAAATACAGGAATTCGGACGGATATACCCGAGCGTGACATATGGAGGGATGCGGCGGCCGGAGACGCGATGAAACGTTTCCTGGAGAATCACAGGAGATTCGCGGATGCAGTCGGATACGATCTGACTGACCTGGTCTTCTCGGATCAGACACACACCGACCGGATTCGGGAGGTGACAAAGACAGACCGGGGAAACGGCATCCTCAGACCGAATGCTTTTCACGATGTGGACGGACTGATGACCGACCAGACAGAGGTTGCGATGATGACCTTCTATGCGGACTGCGTGCCGCTTCTGATTGTAGATCCGGTGCACAGAGCAGCCGCGTGCGTTCACTCCGGGTGGAGAGGGACAATCGCGGGGATCGGGACGAAGGCGGTGCAGAAGAGCAGAGGCGCTATG
>USJM01000229.1 GCA_900555005.1 uncultured Lachnospiraceae bacterium
TGTGCGCTGTCAGAGGCCGTCTACGAGGGCAGTGCGGCGGTTGAGGATGTCTCGGTCACACTTGCCCACAACCTGGATGAGGCGGAGTACCTGCTCTTCCAGGATGGAATCGCCATGCTGGTGGACCCGGACGGCGCTGCCATTCGTGATATCATTCACTCCGGGGAGAAATACGCCGAGTGGGATACCGGGCTTACGACTCTGGAGGGCGGCGGAAGGCATCTGTTTCTCACCTGTGTCGTTGACGCCATTCTTGCAAAGAAAAATCTCGGGACGACGAAAGACATGGCACCGCTTGTCATTGCGCTCGGCCCCGGATTCACAGCCGGGAAGGACTGCGATGTGGTGATCGAGACAATGCGCGGTCATAACCTGGGAAAGGCCATTCTGGAAGGGGAAGCGCTTCCGAATACCGGTACACCGGGACTGATCGCCGGCCATGCACAGGACCGAGTCATCCACAGCCCGGCAGCCGGAATCGTGAAAACCTGTGCATCAATCGGCGACATCGTGGAGGAGGGGCAGGTCATCGCCAGCATCCTGCCGGAAGGCAGGAGCATACAGCCGGCAGATGGCGGCAGCGCAGGACAGGCAGTACGGACAGCAGATGATGGCAGTGCAGAACAGGCAGTACAGCCGGCAGATGGTGGCAGCGCAGGACAGGCAGTACGGACGGCAGAACAGATGGAGGGCAGCTCATCCAGGAAGGGTGAAGCCGGCGTGCCAGTGCGGGCGACCTTTACAGGCCTACTCAGGGGCCTGATCCGGGACGGATACCCGGTACCGGAGGGCTTCAAGATCGCGGACATCGATCCGCGCGCATCGGAGCATGACAACTGCTTCAGGATCTCCGACAAGGCACGGGCAATCGGCGGAGCGGTTTTGACGGAACTCATCCACTTTGCAGCACAGCAGAACTTTGACGAATGATTTACTTTGACAATGCGGCAACTTCATACAACCGGCCGCCGTGTGTGAAGGAGGCGGTCGCATCCGCCATCGATGCCTTCGGCAATCCGTCCAGAGGCGCTTACAGTGCGTCGCTGGATGCAGACCGCTGTCTGTTTGAGACAAGGATGCAGCTCGCAGCGCTTGCGGGGGCAGAGGGACCGGACTGCGTGGCCTTCACGATGAACGCGACGCAGGCGCTCTGCACCGCAATCTTCGGCCTGGGGCTGCAGAAAGGTGACCACCTGGTAGTGAGCATCCAGGAGCATAATTCCGTGCTGAGACCGGCCTACAGGCTGAAAGAAAAGGGCATCGTTGTTCATTTTATCGGGCTGACAGCGGACGCGCGCCTCGACATGGAGGATCTGGGGCAGACCCTGAGAGCCATCCGCACGCAGAATCCTGACACCCGGATCGCAGTGGCACTCTCGCACGGAGGCAACGTACAGACAACGTCATCGACCTCTCTGTCGTATCGGCGCTGTGCAGCGAAAACCGGGCGACATGGATCCTGGACGCGGCTCAGACGATGGGCATCATCCCGATCAATATAAGACGCCTAGGAATCGATATCCTGTGCTTTTCCGGACACAAGGCGCTGATGGGACCGCAGGGAACGGCGCAATCATCGTGCGGCGCGGCGTAAGCCTCAGCCCCCTGATGGCAGGAGGATCCGGCATCCGGACATTTCTGGAGACCATGCCGCAGGAGATGCCGGAACATCTGGAGGCCGGCACGCAGAACGCCCACTCGATCGCAGGTCTGCATGCCGCACTCACCTTTGCGGAAGGAAAGCGGGAAACATGGAGGGAGCAGGCCCTCAGCCTGCGGAAGCAGCTGCTTTCGGTATCGATGTCATCAACCGGCAGGCCGGGGAAGAGCGCATTCACATATACGGAAGAGGGACGGCTGACGATCCTGTACAGACCAGCAGATATGATGAATCGGGTCAGGTACTCCCGACAGTCGCATTCAACATCGGCCGGCTCGACGCTGCAGATGTTGCCGACCGGCTCTGGCGTGACAGACAGATCGCAGTCCGGGCAGGCGGACACTGTGCGCCTTTGATTCATCGTTTCTTTGGAACTGAAAAGAGAGGCATCGTGCGGGCATCATTTTCACATGCCAACACACCCGGTCAGGTTCAGACACTGATCGAGGAGCTTACAGATATAGTACAAACAGAAGGCTAGGAGGTAAACACGGTATGGAGGTAGTCGGGAAGAGCATGAAGCGTGTCGACGCCTTCGGGAAGGTAACCGGAGAGGCGAAGTACACGAATGACCTGTGTCCGAAGGACGCGCTGATCGCGCATGTTGTCCATTCGACCATTGCGAATGGAGAGGTGCTTTCCATCGATACATCGGAGGCGGAGAAGGTGCCCGGTGTCGTGAAGATTGTCACCTGCTTTGACGTGCCGGACATCCAGTTTCCAACCGCCGGGCATCCCTGGAGCGTCGAGGTGGCGCACCAGGATATCGCGGACCGGAAGCTTCTGAATACGCGTGTGCGGCTGTACGGGGATGACATCGCTGCAATCGTCGGCGTGGACAATGTCGCGTGCGAGCGCGCCGAGCGACTTTTGAAGATTGAGTATAAGGAGTATCCGCCGTTCACGACGGTCGAGGATGCCCTGAAGCCGGAGGCAACCCCGCTTCACCCGGACCTCCGGAAGACGAATGAGCTGATCCATACTTCTTTCAAGTCCGCACCGGATTATGACTATGAACAGGCAAAGGAAAAGGCGATCAGAGAGTACGGGGCTGAGCATGTCCGGGAATATGAACAGACATACCGGACGCAGCGGGTTTCGCACTGCCATATCGAGGTGGCGACAAGCTGGGCGTACGTGGATGTGAACGGCAAGGTCACGGTCACAGCTTCTACGCAGATTCCGCACATTATGCGCCGTGTCATCGCACAGGCACTGGGCTGGCCGGTCGGCAAGGTCCGTGTGATCAAGCCTTATCTGGGCGGCGGCTTCGGAAACAAGCAGGATATCCTGTATGAACCGCTGAACGCCTATCTGTCGATTGCCTGCGGCGGCCGGTGCGTCTGCCTGGAGACCACCCGCGAGGAGTGCATCTCCCAGACGAGAGTCCGCCACGCCGTGATCGGAAAGACGAAGGCGCTCTACACGTCAGACGGCCGCCTCCTCGCACGCACCCTTGACGGCTACGCGAACAAAGGCGCGTACGCCTCCCATGGACATGCAATTGCAGCGTCTGTCGCAACGGTTTACAAGGATCTCTACAACGACGCCTACGGCTGCCGCGCAGACATGACGACCGTCTTCACAAACTCCGCCTCCGCCGGCGCGATGCGTGCCTACGGCGTGCCGCAGGCGGTCTTTCTGGCGGACTGCCAGATCGACGACATCTGCCCCAGAGTG
>USJM01000230.1 GCA_900555005.1 uncultured Lachnospiraceae bacterium
GATTCAGAAGCTTTTCCCGGACAATCAGATCGTCTCTCTTGAGAAGGTTCCGGACTGCATCATGGAACTGAAACAGGGGAATGTCGCAGGTGTCTGCGTGGAAGGCATCGTCGGGGAACAGTACCTGCTTGCAGACAGTGCGCTTGCATTCTCAGATGCTGATACAGGGGCACAGAAGCAGTCGGCAGTCGTCCTCGCAAAGGGCAACGAAGACCTGATCAAGGTTATTGATAAAGTCATCGATGAACATAAGAAGAACGGCGACTTTGACAAGTGGGTGGAAGAGTACAGCAAGCTTGCATCTGATAATGCGGCAAGCTGATATTGACTCAGTGAAATGGAAGGAAGCCAGGGACGAAAGCTGTCCCTGGCTCTTTTGCGTGCCTGGGAAGATGTTCCAGAGCGACTCTGCCGGGCGACACGCTGGGATGGTTCCCTGTACGTCTTGGGAGCTGTGTTCAGCTTACATAGCAGGCGGTTTTGCGCAGGTTCCGCCGTCATAATATGACACAGGCAGAACGATATCCTGAGGGTCTGCAGAAGGTCGTTCAATTCGCCGCATGAGTGCCTTGACGGCGTTCTCAGCGATGCTGAATCCTTTTGCATGGGCGATGCTGGACAGCCTTGGCAGAAAACGGATATCGCTCCCGATGCTGTCAAATCCGCAGATGGAAAGATCCTGGGGAATCCGGAAGCCTGCCTCCAGAAGGGCATGCATACAATCGTACGCAACCTCATCATTGAAGCAGACGAGCGCGGAATAGTTGAGGGGTGTCAGGAGGCGGAGAATCTGCCCTTCGTGAAGCGCCTGACGGCTGACGGTGCTCTCAATGATCCGGACGCTTTTCTGACGCGGGCTGACCAAGTCATTGACGGCGCGCAAAAATCCCTTTTGCCTGAGCGGCTGCGAAGTATTATTCTGAGGTCCGGCCAGATACAGATACTTCTGGTGACCCAGCTGCGCCAGTGTCTTTCCGGCCAGATAGCCGCCTCCTTCATCGTCAACCCGGACACAGTCGATATCGTGCTGCTGAATGGCACGGTCAACAATCACAACCGGGATATGGTTTGCCTGAAGGAGCTGAACAGCAGAAGAGTTCCCGTCAGCGGTCCCGACACTATCCTGTGGAAACAGAAGAACACCTGAGACGGAGTAGGAGACAGCGAGAGCCGCCAGTTCCTTCTCGGTTGTCAGGCTTCTGTTGTTGCACAGGATGATCACGTTGTATCCTCTTGCCTGCAGTTCCAGTTCGATTCTTGCCATCAAATGAGAGTAGTGCGGGTTCTCGATATCCTCAATGATGATGGCGACCACGTGTGATTCGCTTGACCGAAGACTTGAAGCAAGCCGGTTTGGAATGTATCCGACTTCATCTGCCGCTTCCCGAATTTTCTGAATCGTGGACTGCGGGAGTCTGGAATCCCCACGGAGTGCCCGTGAGACCGTATTGACTGAGTAGCCGCAGCGCTGTGCAACTGTGCTGAGCGTCGGCCTTCTGGAAGAACCTGACATGGCGCTCCTCCTATCTGATCGTTCTGAATTTCTCCTTTATTTTTATCAAATATCACAATGCGACGCAAGTAGAAATGTGCATAATATCCTAAAATATGAATAATAATGAAAAAATCATTGACAAATAGTTGGAATAACGTTATTCTGAATTCAACATAAGGTTATCGTTAACCCTGACAGCGCAGCTGGCAGACAGAAGATGATTAGACGGGAGTTTATCATGGAAGAGAGAAAGCAGGCAAGAATCAGTATTGACCGTGAGGTTGAAGTATCCAGGGTAGATGAGCGGATTTTCAGCTCATTCATCGAGCATCTTGGCAGGGCTGTCTATGAGGGCATCTACCAGCCGGGCAGCAAATTTGCCGATGAGGATGGACTGAGAAAGGATACAATCAGTCTGATCCGGGAATTGAAGGTTCCATATGTCCGCATCCGGGTGGAAATTTTGTCTCGGGGTTCAAGTGGGAGGATTCTGTCGGCCCGGTCAGCCAGCGGCCGCACAGGATTGACCCGGCGTGGGGTGTGATTGAGACGAACGAGTTCGGCCTTCACGAGTTCATGAACTGGGCGAAGAAGGCAGATGTGAAGCCGATGTACACGATCAATCTGGGCACACGCGGTGTGTCCGAGGCAAAGGATGTGATTGAGTACTGCAATATCAAGAGCGGAACCTATCTGAGCGATCTTCGCAGAAAAAACGGGGCTGAGGAGCCTTTTGGCATCAAGCTCTGGTGCCTGGGCAATGAGATGGACGGTCCCTGGCAGATGGGACACAAGACGGCTCGTGAATATGGAAGAATCGCTCATGAAGCAGGCCGCATGCTGAAGTTTATCGATCCGTCGGTGGAGTGCGTCGCCTGCGGGTCTTCGAACTCATCCATGCCAACATTTGCAAGCTGGGAGCGGACGGTGCTAGAGGAGAGCTATGACACGACAGACTATATCAGCCTGCACACATATTACGGGAACCGTGACAACAACACACCGGACTTCCTTGCGAGCAGTGTGGATATGGATCAGTTTATCAGCAGTGTCGTCGCGACCTGCGATTACGTCAAGGCGGTGAAGAGATCGAACAAAAAGATCAATCTGAGCTTTGACGAGTGGAATGTCTGGTATCATTCCAACGAGGCGGACTCAAAGCTTGAGAAGTGGGTGCAGCACCCGCATCAGCTGGAGGATATCTATAACTTCGAGGATGCGCTGCTGGTCGGAAGCATGCTGATTACGCTCCTTCGGCATGCAGACCGTGTCAAGATCGCCTGCCTGGCGCAGCTGGTGAACGTGATTGCTCCGATCATGACATCTGATACAGGTGCCTGGAAGCAGACAATCTTCTATCCGTATCTGCATGCCAGCACGATGGGACGTGGAACGGTTCTCAATACTGCCGTCAAGGTTGACACATATGAAAGTAAGTATGGAGATGCACCTTTTGTTGATGCGGTTGTGATAGCGGATGAGCAGCAGGAGACGCTCACACTTTTTGCCGTCAACAAAGATTTAAAGAGCGATTACAGTGTGACAATGGATGTCAGACAGTTTGATGGGTATCAGGTCCAGGAGCATATCCTTCTGACGAATGAAGACCTCAAAGCTGTCAACACAGAAGAGAAGCCGGATAACGTGGTACCGGTTCTCTGTGAGAACAGCAAAGTTGAAGATGGAACACTGAAGAGTGTTCTGCCGGCGAGAAGCTGGAACGTCGTCAGGCTGAAGAAGACCGTCTGATTCGCAGTAAAGGAATAACAGGTCAAAGATACTGATCAACAGGCAAAGGGCCCCCGGTTTCTTTTTCTTCAACATATAAGAGGA
>USJM01000231.1 GCA_900555005.1 uncultured Lachnospiraceae bacterium
ACGGAGGCCGTGCTCCTGCTTGAATACATACCCTCGTGGCCGCCGCCATTGCGCTCTGTGGCGCCAGACTGAGCATCAGAGCCATCGCCAGCGTCCATCCGGTCCATCGTTTTCTTTTTTCAAACATACACATTCTCCTCGTCGCGCCGGATCCCCGGCCATTTCCATGAAGCCTGGTGGGCTCTTCCGCTGTCATTCGGAAAATACACCACCCGCCTAATGTTTTATGTACCTTTACTTATTTTAGGTCGTATTATACCGGAACTTTTAAGATAAAACAATATTCAACATTGCAGCTGCAATTTCCATCTTCTGCCACAATATAATGAATGCCGCTTATCAATGTTACGTGATAAGCGGCATTTTTCGGATATTCGGATATTCGGATATCCTGATATTCGAGTCTAATCCTTATTGCTTAGTCATGGAACCGACTGCTTTTCTTCTTTCCCAGATGAATTATACCTGCCACACACATTCCGAAGGAGGCGATCATTGAAAGGAACCACACGTAAAGATTACTTGTGTCTCCTGTCACGGGACTTTCGGGCATCTTGCTCTCTGCGACGACATTCGTGGTCTGAGCCGCTTTTTTGTGGGTAGTTGAAGGCTTCTTGACACTCGGTGTACTCGGTTTTTCCGGAGTGGTCGGAGTTTCCAGCGTGCTCGGCGTGCTTGGTGTATCCGGTGTACTCGGTGTACCCGGGGTATCCTGCGTGCTCGGGGTGTCTGGCGTGCTCGGGATATTCTTTGGAGTAGTCTCTGTAAGGGATACGCTCAGCATAACATGATTTTCATGATCACCAGTCGCATTCACATCCTTGCCGTCTGCTTCCTGCATCGCACCCCATACGTAAGAAACATTGCCCTTGACTCGGTTGTGGCCGACATCTGCCTTCATGTAGCCGACCAATGTACCTTCGATGGAGCCCTCCGTAGTGGTTCTCGTCTCCGTGTCGTTTTCCGTAGTTGTACTGTTGCCTGTCGCAGAATGGAACATCACATCCTTGAGCACAAGACTAATCTTCTGGGCTGAGGAAGTGATGAGCTGGCTGAGATTGCCGAATGTACTGGTGTCGTATGTGTCGCCGTATTCTTTGTCATTGTCTGTATGGTTGAAGTTCTCTATAACGCCATTCTCACCATAAAGGACTTTTCTGGAATCTTTATAGGTTGTTTGAAGTTCTCCCATGTGTGTCAGGTCGAGATCCATGAAGATTATGACCTTATCCTTGGCGAACGTAGAGTTCGCGTAGTTGATCCGATAGATCATCGGGGAACCATCGGCGGAAGACAGAATATAATGCGCCTGTGCATCCTCCAGCGTAACAGGAAATAGAATTCACCATTCAGGCCGCTACCAAATATGAAAGTCGAACGAAGTCCTGTCTCCAGATGATTCACGTATGCGGCTTCAGCGTTACTGATAAGGTTAGCAGAATTTTTGATCGCCGTGTGGATCGCCGACACGTCCAGGTCAGACTTGATATCATACTTCGAGTCCTTCTCCACGTTGTGCGCAGCATCCTTGGCGGTGTCTTCCTCCATGGACATGTCGCCTTTCACGACGAGGTCTTTGACCTTTTCCTTCCCTAAGTCTGTTTCCTTAAATTTCAAGGATACCTCGCCAAGCGTCTTATCGCTATTGGCATCTTCAGGTGTGATCGTGGCAGTGTTGTCAGCAACGGTGATGAAACCGAACAGTTTAGCCTTATAAGATATATCCGTCCCCTGCTTGTTGTCATGTACCACTTCATCAACCTTGTTCGGAGCAGTCGTTTTTGGATCTACTGCAGGCTCTACAATACCTTTTTGTGCTTCCTGCTGTGGAGCTTTCTTACCTTCCCCGGCATTATTCCCTGCCTCTTGTGACTGCTCACTGGAAAGCGCATCATTTTCAGCATCTTCAGAAGCAGTACTGGTATTGCTGTTGTCCGCATCAGCATTTGATTTCGCACCTGATCCCAGATCGTTTGCGTCTGCATATCCTGTTGAATGATCCCCTGCCTGCTGATTGGAAGCCAGGTCACTTACAGGCATTGCAGGCTGTTCGCTTGGAGCGGCAGCTGGTGGCTGTTCACTCGAGGCTGAAGCTGCAGGCTGTTCGCTCGGGGCCGAAACCGCAGGCTGTTCGCTCGAGGCGGGAGCCGCAGGCTGTTCTGCCACCGGGGTGTCCGCTTCAGCACTGACTTCGATTTGATTTGTCTCCGGAGCAATTGTTTCTGCTGCCATCGCGATTGATGGGACAGATAAACTAGACGCAAGAATGACAGAGAGGGCCACTGCCCCCTTTTGCTTTTTCCTCATAGAAGTCTCCCTTCCGCCGCCTTTTGACGGTGCTAAAATGTAGTTTACAAGTAGTAATATGAAACCTTCGTTTGCAATATTTATTAATAGATATGTCAAATAAAAATTTATTTTAACAGAATATTGAATGTTCTTCAAGTATCTATCACTTTCGAGACTACATTGGCGACTCCGCCGTCATCTCCCGTTACCTCCCGTCATCTCCCCCACCATCTCATTCTCAGCGCTCGATGATGAGTGGTCCCTTGCAAAAAAAGACCGCTTCCCTGTTCAGGAGAAGCGGTCTTCCATATGATCCGATCGGATGATGCGTGTCAGGCTCTCAGGTCAACATCCAGCATGAACTTCAGCTTTCTGAGGATCTTGTTCACCCAGCTGTCAACCATCTTGTCGGTCAGCTCCTCATCCGTCGGACGGAAGGTGATCGTGAAGGCCATGCTCTTTTTGTCTGCCGCAATCTGCGCGCCTTCATAGACGTCGAACAGCTTCACATCCGCAATGTTCTTCACCGAGCCTCTGATGCAGTCCTCGATCTCGGCGCAGGTCACCTTCTTGTCCATGACAAGCGCAAGGTCGCGCTTCTCATCCGGGAACTTCGAAAGCGGAGTAAACTTCGGCTTTCTTCCATAGTACTGCTCGAGCGACTGGAGATCCATTTCCAGGATGTAGGCCTTCTTCTGGAAGTTCAGCTCACCGGCGACCTCATAGCTGACTGTCCCGAGGTATCCGACCGTCTCCTCGCCAAGGCGGATGTCCGCGCACTGATACGGATGAAGGAACGGCTTTTTACCGGGCACATAGTCAAAATGAAGCTGCAGGTTTTCCGCGACAAGTCTGCGATGCCCTTGATCGTGAAGAAGGACTCGCCGTCGCCCCAGACGCAGGCGCAGAGGGTGTCGCGCTCATCCGGGTAGTCCGTCAGCGGAAGACTCTTCGGGATAAAGCGTTTTGCGACCTCGAACAGCCGTCCTTCGGTGTTGCCAACCTTCTGGTTGCGCGAGACAGCGCGCAGCATGGACTA
>USJM01000232.1 GCA_900555005.1 uncultured Lachnospiraceae bacterium
GTAAGGGGCAGGCGCTCAATCGATTCCTTCATCGAATTCGTGAAGAAAGAATATCCGCAGATTGATGAAATTACTGTAGCGGACACCATCGAGGACGCGGTCCGCGGGGCGGATGTCATCTCCTTTACGACCACGGCACTCTGCGGAGATGACCCGGAGATCGTTAACACTTACCCATACGTAAAAACGGAATGGGTGAAGCCGGGCGCTTTCATCGCGATGCCGAGCGCGGCTAGATTCGACGATGATCTGCTTCTGAAGAGCAAGCTCGTGGTCGACAACCGCAAGCTCTACGACGCCTGGGAGGCGGAATATCCGTATCCGACCTATCCGAAGATGGGGATCATCGGCTGCAGGTTCACCGACCTGATCCATGAGGGAAAGATCACCGGCAATGATATCACGGATATGACCGATATCATTGAGAAGAAAGCACCCGGCAGGACATCCGACGATCAGATCATCATCTACTCGGTTGGAGGAATGCCTGTCGAGGATGTCGCCTGGGGCTGCAGTGTGTACAGAAGGGCGAAAGAGCTCGGAATCGGTGTGAAGCTGAACCTCTGGGAGAAGCCGGAGATGGCTTGACGAACAACCTGATCAGCAGGCGTTCGGGAAGGGACAGGTTTTACGGCATGGTGGAGACTGCCGGGAGGAGATTGGATATGGCTGCTTTATCGAGAATTGAAATCATCTGTGATATGTCCAAGTTTTCAGCGTTGAAGAAGACACTCAGCGAGAACCATGTCGGCGGCATGACATTCACCCAGGTGCTGGGCTGCGGCGTCGAGAAGGGGACCAAGGAGTACGAGGTCGATGAGAATTATGAGATGGAGCTGCTTCCGAAGATCCAGGTCTCTATCGTGGTCACGTCCGAGCGGGTCAGAAGCCTTACGGACATCATAGAGAAGGCGCTCTACACGGGGCATATCGGAGACGGCAAGATCTTCGTTTATGACGTGACGAACGTGATCCGTGTCCGTACCGGCGACGAGGGCGAACAGGCGCTTTAACGGTTCACTGCTTCAGAGGAAGAACGCTTATGGATGAGAAGAAATTAGGCCTGAGGGACGTGGTGGCTGTTTCCGTAGGACTTGTCATCGCAACCAGCAGTCTTGTCTCCCTCGGGCAGGGCGCCGGGCGGATCGGGGAACTGTTCATTGTCGCGATGATCATCGCCTGCGTCTTCAATATGATCACGATGGCGACGATGGCGGAACTCAACGCACTTATGCCGAATACGACAGGCGGTCTGGCGCAGTACACACTGGCTGGCATCGGCCCCCTTCCGACGATGGTGCTGATGGTCGGCGGTTATTTCGCATCGAACATCCTCTCGAGCGGTGTCGAGGCGTCGATCTTCGCCTATGCGATGGGCGAGGTGATTCCCCTTCCGCTTCCGAACTATTTCTGGACGCTCCTGATCAGCGTGATCATCCTGATCGCGAATCTGAGAGGTGTGGACATGTTCGCGAAGATCCAGAACCTGGTCTGCTATCTTCTGCTGGGGTCGATGCTGATCATGGGCCTGATCGGGGTATTTGGTCTGGGGACGGGAGCGGTCGTCCGGCAGCCGGCCGTCATGAATGCCACACCGAAGAATGTCATCGCGATGACGGCGACGGCCTTCTGGCTGTTTATCGGTGCCGAGTATGCGATCCCGATCTCGAAGGATGTCCGGAATGCAAAGAGAAATGTTCCGCTTGGCATGTTCCTGGGACTCGGGATGATCTGCCTGGTGCAGTCCATCATGGTGCTCGGTTTTCACCGCTATACGAAGTGGTCGGATCTGATGAACTCGGCAGCCCCGCACATGCTTTACGGCAGCAGCCTTCTCGGAATGCCCGGAAAGATCTGGATGGCGTTTGTCGCGGCTCTGGCAGTCATCAGTTCGCAGAATTCCAGCGTTCAGGCGCTGTCGGCGATTGCACAGGGCATGACGAAAATGAACATGATGCCGCAGTGTTTCGGCAAAACGAACCGGCACAAGGTGCCGTACATAGGAATCTGGTTTGTCACGATTGCGATTCTGGTCTGCGGGTACATCAGCCAGGATTCCTCGGAGCGCATAAGCTTTCTTATCCAGGTCGGCTCTGTGTTCTGGATGCTGTCCTACATCGTCGCCCACATCGATCTTCTGGTATTCAGAAAACGTCTGCCGCGTGCGCCGCGCAACTTCAGGGTACCGGGCGGGCCAGTGCTCCCGCTGATTGGGATCAGCGGAATCGTCTATATGATCTGCAACATATCGACTGATTTCCATACCAGAATGATGATCTACCTTGCGACGGGCGTTACATTTGCCATCCTGTCTGTCTGGTCCATCCTGTGGATCAGGTTCCGGATGAAGATGCCGCTGCTCAAGCCGGTTCCGATCAACAAAGTCCTGGCGATGGAAAACTCGATGTTCTACAAGGTCCGGAGAAACAAGGGCCTTTGCAGGTGAAGGAGGAAAACATGGATCGTATTCAAAATCATCCGATACTGGGAGAGAGTCCTGTAGGAAAGAGTGTGACGTTTACCTACGATGGCCGGGAGCTGACCGGATATGAGGGCGAACCGATTGCGATGGCGCTGAAGGTCAACGGCATCATGATCCACCGCTACACCGCAAAGCGCCACGAGCCGAGAGGGATCTTCTGTGACATCGGGAGATGTACGGACTGTGTCATGGTGGTGGACGGCCAGCCGAATGTCAGAACCTGCATCACTCCGCTGAGAGCGGGTATGAAAGTCGAGACGCAGTATGGCGCAGGCGCAAAGCCGTTTGATGAAGATGGCGCGGATACATCTGCGGAGAGTACCGGAAAAGATGCCAGGGAGGAGAAACGCTCATGAAGATCGAGAGAAAAGAGTTCATCGTTGTCGGGGCGGGACCTGCCGGTCTTTCGGCCGCGATCGAGGGTGCCAGCAGGGGTGTTTCGGTGACGGTCTTTGACGAAAATGCCCGTCCGGGCGGTCAGCTGTTCAAGCAGATTCATAAGTTTTTTGGTTCCAAGGAGCACATGGCGAAGATCCGCGGCTTCAGGATCGGCGAGGAGCTTCTGAGGGAAGCGGAGGAAAAAGGCGTCGAGGTCGTGCTCAATGCGACCGTCATCGGGCTGTACCGGGAGAAGGAGATTCAGGTTCAGATCGGAACAGAGGTTCATCACTACAAGGCGGATGCGATTCTGATCGCGACCGGCGCCTCCGAGAATATGGTGAACTTCCGAGGCTGGACACTTCCGGGCGTGATCGGCGCAGGTGCGGCCCAGACGATGATGAATCTCTATCACGTCAAGCCAGGCAGCCGGATTC
>USJM01000233.1 GCA_900555005.1 uncultured Lachnospiraceae bacterium
CATGAGGGTCTTGAGCTCGAGGATCCGTCCAAGGCGCCGAACTATTCCAGTCTCCTGGTCCTCTCGGTCACACCGCAGGAAGCGCCGGACAAGGAAACGGAGGTTTCCATTACATTTGAGAAAGGCATCCCGGTCGCGGTCAACGGACAGAAGATGAAGGTCTCCGATGTCATCCGGACGCTGAACAAGCTCGGCGGTGAGAACGGAATCGGAATCGTCGATATCGTTGAGAATCGTGTCGTCGGCATGAAGAGCCGCGGCGTGTATGAGACGCCGGGCGGAACCATCCTGATGGCGGCTCACGACCAGCTCGAGGAGCTCTGCCTTGATCGTGAGACCATGGAGAACAAGAAGAAGCTGGCAAGTCAGCTTGCCCAGACCGTCTACGAGGGCAAGTGGTTCACCCCACTGCGCGAAGCCATCCAGGCATTCGTCGAGTCCACACAGCAGTTTGTGACCGGCGAAGCGAAGATGAAGCTGTACAAGGGCAACATCATCAAGAACGGCACCACTTCCCCGTACAGCCTTTACAACGAATCTCTGGCTTCCTTCACGACCGGCGATCTTTACGATCATCATGACGCGGAAGGCTTCATTACCCTGTTCGGTCTGCCGCTGAAGGTGCGTGCAATGAAGCTCCAGGAGGTCGCGAAATCGAACTTCGACAGCAAGATTCAGGGCATGGTCAGCGAGATGCAGAAGAGCGCAAAAAGCGCTGACAAGTAATTCCTCTCTGGAAGGAGATACAAAGAAACCGGAGCGCTGATGGCGCCCCGGTTTCTTTTTGACTGTTTTCGAACCGGTGCAGCGTATGCCTGCCCGGTTCGGTTCATTCTGATGTCCGAATCAACCTGTCTCAGTTTGTCTGCAGACTCTGCAGATACGAATCGATGGCCGATGTGTCGATCACATACCCTGTCGTCTCAGCTGTTGTGTCTGATGAGGATGTCTTCGTCATATGGACGGCTGAATATCCGATCCACACCACAACGGCTGCACAGACAACACCGCCCAGCAGTTTCATAAGAGCTCTCTCGAGCTTCTCCCTCTTCATGATCTTCTTGCGGTTTTTCTTCTGCTCCTTATAGCGGTCGACTTTTTCCTGGCTCATTGCTTCACACTCTCCTGTCCAGAGGCTGCCTTCCCGCGCCTCATAATATGCGTCTATTATACAACTGCAGGGACTTTGATGACAAGGCACGTTTCACACACAGGCGCGTCATATAACAACGATGATGCCGCCCTCGTTCGCGTAGGTCGCAGTCAGTCCGCTGGCAGGAAGAAGGATATAATTTTTCGCCGGCATCCGTTCCTTCAGCGCATCCATCACCATCTGCCCCCGCTCCGGACACTCAACATAGGAGACTGCAATCTCCTTCTGTTCAGTATGTCCGGCTGCCTCTGCCGCCATCTCTACCATCCGGACAAGCGCCTTGTTGATCCCGCGCGCCTGACCGGCCTGCTGAATCGCCCCCTCCGGGGTGGAGGAACAGATCGGCTTGATCTTGAGCGCCGTCGCAAGCGCTGCCTTGAAGTTCGACAGACGGCCGTTCTTCCGGAGCGTATCGAGCGTCTCCAGCACAAACCATGTCACCTGGCTCTCGATATAGGCCTCCACAGTCTCGATGGTATGCTCAAAGCTGTATCCTTCCTTCTCACACTCCCAGATCTTCCTGGCAATCAGCGTCTCTCCGATGGAAGCTGACTTTGAGTTGAATACATGAATCTTTCTGTCCGGATGATCTTCTTCCTCCATATCCTGTGCAATCTTTGCACTGTTATAGGAACCGGACAATTCAGCGGAAATGGTCACGATATAGATTCTCTCCGCGTCCGGCGGGAACAACTTCCGGAACCGCTCCGGCGACGGACATGCGGTTCTTGCAACCGTCGGGCTTTCCTTTACAAGCCTCAGAAAACGCTTCATATCAAACCGCTCATTGTCCACAAAATGAGAGCCGGCGATGTCGATCAGAAAAGGGACCGACGCAAAATGCCCGCTTTCCTTCATATCCTCTGTTAATTCCCCGCAACTGTCCATCACTACAAGAAAACTCATCTCGTCTCCGCCTTTCCTGATTGTGATCCAATCTGACAGGTTGTCAGCGCCCTCAGGTTCCCGCAGGGCACGCTGTTTTTGTCTTTATCATAACATATGTGCAAAGGCATGGAAAGAAAACCGGTCTTTTCAAATGAATTTTTCTGTTATATAATGAGCATTGTGTTTCACGAGGTGTGGCCCAGATGGTTAGGGCGCTGGTCTGGGGGACCAGAGGCCGTCAGTTCGAGTCTGATCACCTCGACTAGACTGTACGAATCCGAACTGCTGTCGCTGGATAACGATGTGTTGGGATGAAGTTCAGAGCAAAAACACACTTCAATGAATAAGAGGCAGATGAAAAATGAGCAATCATTCTTCATCTGCCTCTTTACTTTCTTCTCGTCAGCCCCAGAGTTTTTCCGGATACAGGCCTTCCGCGATCAGCTTTCGGAAACTCTCCTTCACAACCAGGACATCCTCCTGGTAGGTAACGCCGAACCAGCGATCTGATATCGGCAGAACGTCGATCAGCGCCTTCTGCTGCCGGAGAAGCCCTCCGACGATGGTTGGAAGCAGAAACTCCGCTGTCTGCTCATCCTTCGCCCCGGCGTGTTCTCTCAAAAAGACCGGGAAAGCTGCCTTCAGCTCGCCGATGAAATCCGGCTGGAAGCCCCACATGTTCATGGAAACGGGCATATCCGGGTTCAGCACCTTCATCGTTCCGTCCTGGTACAGGACAGCTGCACCTCCCGCGTGACGGATGATGTTCTTTGTCTCGACGATCTGTTTAAGCCGGCCTGCCTCATCGACCTCGCAGAGCCCCCTGGTCACACCGCCGTGCTCAGACAGTGTATTGTTCAGAACAAAGCCCGCCATGCTGATGCGGTGTCGGATCTCCTGCCCATAGCTCCAACGCGGCACGATCAAATGATAGTTCTGCACGGTGCGGCTTTTGTCAATGTCCGGATTACTGGCGTATGCTTCCTTTGTCCGCTCATTGTGGGCAGCAATGGCCTTGGCAGCACCGCCCTTTCGCTTTGCAAATCGTAAAATGGCATAAGCCATCGTTGTTCCTCCTGTTATCGTTTTGGGGACGAGGGAGCGGAAAATCCCCACCACGACTTTCTGAAAAAGTGCGCCCGACAGATGACGATACCGTCATCTGTCGTTCTTCTTTTTCGGCCCGGTCAAAGCTGCGCGGGGAGCG
>USJM01000234.1 GCA_900555005.1 uncultured Lachnospiraceae bacterium
AGGTACTGGAGTACAACTGCCGTTTCGGCGACCCGGAGGCCCAGGTCATTCTCCCGCGGATGGAGAACGACATCGTCGATGTCTTTGAAGCCTGCATCGACGGGCGGCTGGATCAGGTTGAGCTGACATTCAGAGACGAAGCTGCCGTCTGCGTCATGCTTGCATCCGGCGGCTATCCGGTGAAGTACAGAAAAGGGCTTCCGATCAGCGGACTTGAGCATTTCCGGGGAAAGGAAAGCTGCTTCTGTTTCCATTCCGGAACCGCGCTGAAAGATGAACAGGTGGTCACCAATGGCGGAAGGGTGCTGGGAATCACAGCGCTTGGAAAGGACCTCAAAGAGGCACGGGAGCGCGCCTACAGGGCTGTCTCCGAGGTCAGCTTTGAGGATGAGATGTATCGCCGGGATATTGGCAAGAAAGAGATAATGGGGGAATAAACAGACATGAAATGCGGACGGAAGACGGCCAGAGGGCTGATGGCGCTGGTTGCTGTCATCGTGCTGACTTTCAGCATTCAGATGGCAGTGTGGGCGGAAGGCCAGAGCGATGACAATTCACTTTCCAGCCTTGGGATTACGACACAGGGTGTGACGGTGAGTCCTGATTTTTCATATGATCATCTGACTTATGATGTGGTCGTCCCGGCAGGAACCACCGAGCTTGAGCTGGATCCGGTTCTGTCCAACCCGAACGCGACCATCAACAGCATTGACGGAACGACGCTTACAAATGGATCCGGCACGGTCACCATCACGGTCACGGCGCCGAGCGGTGCCATGACGGCGTATACCCTGAACGTGACGGCCGCCGCTGACACGAATGTGGATCCGGCGACAGCCATTTCGGAGAAGGAATCCCAGCGCGCGTCGGAGACGCAGGCGCAGACTCAGTCTGAGACGCAGCCGGTCACGGAGACGGAGGATTCGCGCTATGTCAAGGTGGACAAGAACACACTGAAGGATGCGGAGGATACCATATCCAGGCTCCAGAGCGACCTGCAGGTGTACAAGGACAGAAGCCATACCTTCACATATGTGATCTACGCGCTGATTGCGGGCTGCGTTGTTCTGTTGTTTCTGGTTGTGAATCTTCTGATCCGGAAGAAGGACATCGCTGCCGAGCTGAATACCTACAAAAAGCAGCGGAAACTTCCGGAGGGCTTCGATGATACCGGCGATGTGATCCCGCAGGATGGCTGGCTGGATGATGAGCCGGATGAGAGGGCTTCGAGGAAACAGAAGAAGAACAAAAGAGGGATGACCGTCCCGAGCTACGGCGAGACGGACGACCTGATCATGGACGTTCCGCCGGTGGCGCAGGGGGCGCGTCAGAACGCTCAGACGTCCTGGACGCAGCAGCAGGTCGGAACCCCGGTCATGACGCCGAAGGAATATACCCCGTACAATGGATACGCGAAGACCGGTGGGCAGAAGAAGCCGGAAGGCGGGCGTGGAACGCAGGGCGCCGGCGGTGCTTCCATGGATGAGACAAGGCGTTACAGTGTCTCGCAGCATGCGGAAGGACCGAAGAAGACGCCGGCACCGGGGGATCAGACGATTGTCCTTCCGGGAAAGAAGCTGACAAGGGCAGAAAAGGCCGCTGCCAGAAAGGCAGAGAAGGAAGCCAGAAGGGCGAAGAAGGAAGAGCAGGAAAGCAGATGGAAGAAGACTCCGGAACCGGGAGAGAATCCGTATGCCGTCCGGCAGGGGTATCCGGGCGTGATGCCGGCGCAGGGACAGTCACCTGAACCGGTGGTTCAGCCATCACAAAGGCCTCAGGCTCCGGCACAGCCGCCGCAGGGACAGCCGTCCGTACAGATACAGAGCCAGCCGCCGCAGGGACAGCCATCCGTACAGACGCAGGGACAGCCGTCGCCTGACCGCCTCAGTCCGGATCAGAAGGAGGACGGCGTCAAGGTAGACATGATCGACCTGTAAGTGTCTGAAACGGGAACAGACAGGCAATCAGAAAGACAGGATATGGATACAATCCGTAACAACAAATATACGAAGCCGGCAGAACTTGCGCTGAAGGAAGCGCGTAAGCTGGCAGAAAAATATCATGTGCAGAGTGTCGGAACCGAGCACATCCTGCTGGGTCTTCTCTCCCGCAGCGAGGGGACAGCCGCGGTTGTCCTGAAGGACTGCGGCGTCACACAGGAGAGTCTCTCGGACCTGGTGGAGAAGCTGATCGGAGAAGGCAGCGCGGAGACAACGGAGAAGGACAGCTATACGCCGCGGGCCGTGGCGGCGCTGAAGGCCTCCGGCGTGCAGGCAAGGTACTTTTACTCCTCTGATATCGGGACGGAGCATATTCTGCTGGCACTGATGCGGGATATCGACTGCAATGCGGCAAAGCTGCTGCATACGCTTCATGTCGATTTCCAGGAGATGTACCAGCGGATTCTCGACATCATCGGCGTGCCTGATGATATGGCGGCCGATTATCTGTCCAACGTTCTGCAGACGGCCCAGGGACAGACGGGTGCGACCCCGACGCTGGACCAGTACTCGCGGGATCTGACGGAGGATGTCCGGTCCGGCAAGATCGACCCGGTGGTCGGCCGGGAGGAGGAGACGGAGCGGATCTGCCGCATCCTCTGCCGGAAGACGAAGAATAATCCCTGCCTGATCGGAGAGCCGGGCGTGGGAAAGACTGCGATCGTCGAGGGACTTGCCCAGCGGATTGTCCGTGGAGATGTCCCGGACCCGCTGAAGGGAAAGCGGCTGGTCATGCTGGACATTGCAGGGATGGTCGCCGGCGCCAAGTTCCGGGGAGATTTTGAGGAACGCATCAAGGGTGCCATGCAGGAGGCGGCGGACAGCAGCGATGTGCTGCTTTTCATTGACGAGATTCACACCATCATCGGTGCGGGGAGCTCGGAGGGTGCGCTGGATGCGGCGAATATCATGAAGCCGATGCTCTCGCGCGGAGAAATTCAGGTAATCGGGGCGACCACGGTCGATGAGTACAGAAAGCATATCGAGAAGGATGCCGCGCTGGAGCGGCGTTTTCAGGCGATTCTGGTCGAGGAGCCGACACCGGAGCAGTGTGTACGGATTCTCGAGGGGATCAGGCCGGCATACGAGAAGCACCATGAGGTGAAGATTTCGGATGAAGCGATCGAAGCCTGCGTAAGGCTGAGCAGACGGTATGTGACAGACCGGTTCCTGCCTGACAAGGCGATTGATCTGATGGATGAGGCCTGCTCCAGGCGGCAGCTTCAGTCCTATTACCAGAAAAACC
>USJM01000235.1 GCA_900555005.1 uncultured Lachnospiraceae bacterium
TTGAAAACGGCAGGCTTGCGTTCTCGGATGCTTACGAGGATATCCACAGCTTCGTGGAAGCCAACCTGATTGACCGGATCGGGGACGCCGGGAAAAAGCTGCATACAGGGCGCTCCCGGAACGACCAGGTCGCGCTGGATATGAAGATGTACATCCGGGACGAAATCGGGGAAATCAGCAGACTGCTCAGACATTTTCTGCAGACGCTGCTCTCCGTGATGGAGACCAACAAGGAGACCTTCATGCCGGGATTTACGCACCTCCAGAAGGCGCAGCCGGTCACGCTTGCCCATCACATGGCGGCCTACTTTGAGATGTTCCGCCGTGACCGCGAGCGGCTTTCGGACATACGGGAGCGGATGGATCTGTGTCCGCTTGGCTCCGGTGCGCTGGCCGGAACGACCTACCCGCTTGACCGGAACTTCACAGCCAGAGAGCTTGGCTTTGACGGCCCCTGCCGGAACTCGATGGATGGCGTATCTGACAGAGATTACCTGATCGAGTTTCTGGATGCGCTGGCAATCTGCCAGATGCACCTGTCCCGTTTCGCTGAGGAAATCATCATCTGGAACAGCAACGAGTACCGCTTTGTGGAGCTGGACGACGCGTATTCCACAGGCTCGTCGATCATGCCGCAGAAGAAGAATCCGGATATCGCGGAGCTCGTCCGCGGGAAGACGGGACGTGTCTATGCGGCCCTCGTCTCCCTCCTGACAACAATGAAGGGTATTCCGCTGGCATATGACAAGGACATGCAGGAGGACAAGGAGCTGACCTTTGACGCGATTGACACGCTGAAGATCGAGATCCCGCTGTTCGACGACATGATCCGCACCTGCCAGTTCCGTCCGGATGTGATGGAAGCTTCCGCAAAACACGGGTTTACAAATGCAACAGATGCAGCGGACTATCTGGTGGAGAAAGGAGTGCCGTTCCGCGATGCGCATGGAATCATCGGCCGGATGGTTCTGTACTGCATCGATCATAAAAAGGCACTGGATGACCTGTCTCTGGAGGAATTCAGACAGTTTTCTGACCGGTTTGATGCGGATATCTACGAGGCCATCAGTCTGAGAACCTGCGTGGAAAAGCGTCTGACGGAGGGTGCTCCGTCCGCCCGCTCAATGGACAGAGAGATTGCCGCCTGCCGTTCGTATCTTTCGGGAGAAGCGGACGAAAGTCTGGAGGTCTGACGGGCACCGCTCCTCAGCCTTGACAGCATGAACAATTCGGTTTAGAGTTTTAAAAACCGTTTGGAAGCAAAGATGATGCTGCCCGGAGGGCGGCGGAATGGAGATGAAGATGGAAAAACTCAGGGTCGGAATTCTCGGAGCGACCGGCATGGTCGGCCAGCGTTTTGTAACGCTTCTTTCGGATCATCCGTATTTCCAGATCGAAGTCCTCGCGGCTTCTGCAAGAAGCGCAGGCAAGACATATGAGGAGGCAGTTGGTGACCGTTGGAAGATGGATACACCGATGCCGGAGGCTGTCCGAAACATGAAGGTCATGAATGTTTCGGATGTCGAGGCTGTCGCAGGGCAGGTCGATATGGTCTTTTCGGCAGTTGATATGACGAAGGATGAGATCCGGAAGATCGAGGAAGCGTACGCGAAGACGGAAACACCGGTCGTCTCCAACAACAGCGCGCACCGCTGGACACCAGACGTCCCGATGGTCATTCCGGAGATCAATCTCAGCCATTTTGATGTGATTCCGTTCCAGAGAAAACGGCTCGGAACCACGAGAGGCTTCATCGCCGTCAAGCCGAACTGCTCGATCCAGGCCTATGCGCCGGCTCTGGCTGCATGGAAGGAATACGAGCCCTATGAGGCTGTCATCACGACTTACCAGGCGATCTCAGGCGCCGGAAAAACCTTTAAGGACTGGCCGGAGATGATCGGAAACATCATTCCTTACATCGGCGGCGAGGAGGAGAAGAGCGAGCGGGAGCCGCTCCGGATCCTCGGCAGGCTTGAGGATGGCGTTATTGTCCCGGCAAAGGAACCGGTCATCACCTGTCAGTGTGTCCGCGTGCCGGTTCTGAATGGCCACACGGCGGCTGTGTTCCTGAAGATGCGCAGGCATCCGTCGAAGGAGGAACTGATCGACCGGCTCGTCCATTTCTCCGGCTATCCGCAGGAGCATCATCTGCCGTCTGCGCCGGAGCAGTTCATCCAGTATCTGGAGGAGGACAACCGGCCTCAGGTTACGCTGGATGTCGATTATGAGCATGGAATGGGAGTCTCGATCGGCAGGCTGAGAGAGGATACCGTCTATGACTGGAAGTTCATCGGCCTGGCGCACAATACCTTGAGGGGGGCTGCCGGCGGCGCTGTGCTCTGTGCAGAGACGCTTGTCTCGCTCGGCTACATCGCCCGCAAGTAAAGTTCAGGCAACGTTCAGAACCAGCATGGGAAAATATCTGTTTATCGCTGAAAAACCAAGCGTCGCGCAGCAGTTTGCCGCGACGCTTGGAGAATCCATGTCCAAGGGCGATGGATACCAGGAATCCGAACATCTTGTCGTGACCTGGTGTCTCGGCCATCTGGTCACCATGAGTTATCCGGAGGTCTACGACCAGAAGTACAAGAAGTGGAGCCTGGATACTCTTCCTTTTATTCCGAGCACATACAAATATGAAGTCATCGGCTCTGCCCGCAGGCAGTTTTCTGTGGTGAAAAAACTGCTCAACCGACCGGATGTGGAGCGGATCTATGTCTGTACCGACTCCGGGCGTGAGGGAGAGTACATCTACCGGCTTGTCCGTCAGATGGCAGACGTCAGGGGCAAGGATGAGCGCCGCGTCTGGATCGACTCGCAGACGGAGGAGGAGATCCGGCGCGGGATCCATGAGGCAAAGCCGCTCAGTGCCTACGACAATTGGCGTCCTCCGCCTACCTGCGCGCACAGGAAGACTACCTGATGGGAATTAATTTTTCACGCGCGCTGACGCTCCGGTACGGCCGCTCAATGGCCGCCTATCTCGGTGAAAAATACTGCGTGGTCTCTGTCGGGCGGGTGATGACCTGTGTTCTCGGCATGGTCGTGAAGCGGGAGCGGGAAATCCGCTGCTTTCAGGAAACACCCTTCTACCGCATTTTCCTGCTGACGGAAAAGAATGGTTCTCCATTCTCCGCCGAATGGCGGGCTGTCAAAGGCTCCAGGTACGAGAATTCACCGCTTCTGTACGCACAAAATGGCTTCAGAAAGCGGGAGGACGCGGAAGCCTTTGTCCGGGATCTTTC
>USJM01000236.1 GCA_900555005.1 uncultured Lachnospiraceae bacterium
AGACGATCTCCGGCAGGTTCCGCATCCTGAAGACGGAAGACAGCACCGTGATCGATGACTGCTACAACGCTAATCCGGTGTCGATGAAATCCTCCCTTTCGGTCCTCGCAGGCGGGAAGCCGGAGAAGGGCCGCCGCGTCGCCATTCTTGGCGATATGGGGGAGCTGGGGGAGGATGAAGCCGCCCTCCACGAAGAGGTCGGCGCGTATGCAGCCGGCTGCTGTGACGCCTGATCGCGATCGGAGCGCTCTCACGCGGGCTCTATGAGGAGGCGCTTAAGAAAAAGCCGGCGCTTTCGGCCGTCTGGTACCCGGATGTGGACAGTTTCCTTGAAAAGAAGGATGAGGAAGTGAAGAAGGGCGATGTGGTGCTCGTGAAGGCCAGCCACTTTATGGGATTCTCCAGAATTGTGGAGGCACTGGCAAAGTCCGCCAGGGGCTGAATCTCTGAAAGGGGCCGTCTCCTGACGGGCCGTCTGACCATTGGAGAGGCCGGCGGACATCGTCTGGGGGCTTGAAAGGAAGAAGAGGAGACATACTTGTATATCGTGGCAGGGCTCGGCAATCCGGGCGGAAAATATGAACATACCCGTCACAACTGCGGGTTCGAGGTGATTGACATCCTGGCGGAGCGGTACCGGATCGAGGTCGGCGACAGAAAATTCAAGGCGCTCTGCGGCAATGGGCTATCGAGGGGCAGAAGGTGCTCCTGATGAAGCCGCAGACCTTCATGAATCTCTCTGGAGAGGCCGTGCAGCAGGCGGTGGCTTTTTACAAGGCGGATCCGGCCAGCCAGCTGATTGTGCTGTACGATGACATCAGCCTTGAGCCGGGCACCATCCGGATCCGGGAGAAGGGATCGGCCGGCGGGCACAACGGCATCAAGAACATCATCCAGTGCTGGGAGATGATCATTTTCTGCGGATCAAGATCGGCACAGGCGGCAAGCCGGAGGGCTGGGATCTGGCGGACTATGTGCTGGGACGCTTTCCTTCCTCCGTTCAGGTGACGATGACAGAGGCCTTCGAGCGCGCATCGCGCGCGGCGGCGGCGCTGATGACGGAGCCTGCGGAGAGGGTGATGAGCGAGTATAACCGGAAGGTTTCGATATGATGAAGGCACTTTACGCCCCGATGCTGGAGCTGGAGCAGTTCCGGCGGCTTCGGGACGATTGAAAAAAACAGCCGGCATGCATCTGGTTTCCGGCTGCATTGATTCCCAGAAGACCCATCTGATCGCATGTCTGTCGCAGGACTATCCGGTCTCGATGATCATCGCATCCAATGATCTGCGGGCGAGGGAGATCTACGAGAATTACCAGCTGTTCAGCAGCCATGTTCTGCTGTACCCGGCAAGGGATGTCCTGTTTTTCCAGGCGGATGTTCAGAGTATGCAGCTGACGACGGAGAGAGTCAGGGTCATGAAGGCCCTGGCTTCTTCGTCGTCTGAGGGTTCCGGGGGAAACGGACTCACGGTGATCGTCACGCTTCCGGCGCTGATGAGTCACTGCATGCCGGCGGAGCGATGGGTGGATGCGATCCGGTCCTTCAGCGAGGGGGACGAGATCAGCCTGACAGAGGAGCAGCAGGAGCTGTCAAGAATCGGCTATGAGAAATGCGAGGAGGTGCAGCAGCCCGGACAGTATGCGGTCAGGGGCGGCATTCTTGATATCTATCCGCTGACGGAGGAGAATCCTGTCCGGATCGAGCTGTGGGGAGATGAGATCGACTCAATCCGAAGCTTCGACGCGCAGTCGCAGCGGACGATCGACAATATTGCCTCTGTCTATGTGTATCCGGCGGCTGAGTTCGTGACGACGGACGAGATTACCCGTGAGGGCCTTCTGCGGCTTTCAAAGGAGACGGCAAAGGTTTCAAAGAAGTTCCGCGACCGGCACATGAGCGAGGAGGCCTTCCGGGTGTCCGAAATTCTGAACGTGGCGAAGGAACGCCTCGAGGACTTCGGCGACACGACGGTCATGGAAGGGTTCTGCGATTACTTTTATCCGGATGCTGTGTCGCTGCTTGATTATTTCCCCGCAAACACGCCGGTCTTCATCGATGAGCCGGCGAAGGCGGAGGAGAGCGCGAAGGAGACGGAGGCGGAATTTCAGGACAGCATCACGCACCGGATGGAAAAAGGGTATGCGGTGCCGGGGCAGGCAGACATTCTGTTTACGCCCAAGCAGATCATCAGCCGCCTCTCTGAGCGCCATCTGTGCGGACTCAGCATCACGACAGGTGGGAAAAATGGATTTCCGGATGGTGAAAAATATGATATTTCCGCCGCCGGGACCGGAAGCTACAACAGCGATTTTTCGATGCTGATCAAGGATCTGGAGCATTATCGCAAAAACCGCTGGCGGGTTGTGCTGCTGTCGGCTTCCAGAACGAGGGGAAAGCGCCTGGCACAGGACATCACCGGGCGGGACATTCCGGCGTTCTACTCGGAGGACACAGACAGGGAGCTGAAGGGCGGTGAGATCATGATCACCGCGGGGGCCTCCCACCGGGGATATGAGTACCCGATGCTGAAATTCGCCGTCCTGTCCGAGAGCGATATCTTCGGGACTCAGAACCGCAAGCCGGCGCGGAAAAAGAAGTATCAGGGAAAGACCATCGCGTCGTTCACGGATCTTCATCCGGGCGACTATGTGGTCCATGAGAACCATGGCATCGGCGTCTTCGGGGTGTCGAGAAGGTTACGGTGGACGGCGTCCAGAAGGATTACATGAAGATCGAGTACGCCGGCGGGTCGAACCTCTATGTCCTGGCGACGCAGCTCGACATGATCCAGAAGTATGCGGATGCGGACAGCAAGGCGCCGAAGATCTCAAAGCTTGGCGGGACGGAGTGGACCCGGACCAAGGGACGTGTGAAGGCAGCGGTCGAGGAGGTCGCGCAGGAGCTGGTCGACCTGTACGCGGTCCGACAGAATCAGAAGGGCCATTCATTTCCGCCGGACAACGAATGGCAGCATGAATTTGAGGAGCTGTTTCCGTATGAGGAGACGCAGGATCAGCTGCAGGCGATTGCGGACACCAAGAAAGACATGGAGTCGGACAAGATCATGGACCGGCTTGTCTGCGGGGACGTCGGCTACGGCAAGACGGAGATTGCGATCCGTGCCGCATTCAAAGCCGTGCAGGATGGAAAACAGGTCGCCTACCTGGTGCCGACAACCATCCTGGCGCAGCAGCACTACAATACCTTCACGCAGCGCATGAAGGATTATCCGGTC
>USJM01000237.1 GCA_900555005.1 uncultured Lachnospiraceae bacterium
AGCCAGCCCTATCTGGAGGCCATCCGCCAGGTGCGCTACGAGGTGGGCAAGGAAAACTGCCTGTATATCCACGTGACGCTCGTCCCGTATCTGGAATCCTCCAGGGAGCATAAGTCCAAGCCGACCCAGCATTCGGTCAGAGAGCTGCAGTCCTACGGAATCTTCCCGGACATCATCGTCGCGCGCTGCAACCAGCCCATCGAGAAGAGTATCCTCAGAAAGATTTCGATGTTCTGTAATGTCAAGGAAGACTGTGTCATTCAGAATCTGACGCTCCCGGTCCTCTACGAGGCGCCGCTTATGCTTGAGGATGCAGGCCTGGCGAGGATTGCGCTCCGTGAGCTCCATCTGGACGAGAACATGCCGGTAGACCTGACGGAGTGGAAGGAGATGCTGACACGGATCAACGGCTGCGAGAAGAAGGTCCGGATTGCGCTGGTCGGCAAATATGTCCAGCTTCATGACTCCTATCTGTCTGTCGCTGAGGCGCTCAAGCATGGCGGCTGGGAGAACAATGTGGATGTTGACATTGACTGGGTGGACAGCGAAAGTCTCACGGCTGACAATGTCGATTCTATCCTGAGAGGAGTCAGCGGCATCATCATTCCAGGAGGTTTCGGCGGCCGTGGTATCGAGGGCATGGTCAGTGCCTGCCAGTACGCGCGCGAAAACCATATTCCGTTCTTCGGAATCTGCCTGGGCATGCAGATCGCTGTCATCGAGTACGCAAGAGACGTGCTCGGCTGGGCGGATGCCAACTCCGGAGAGTTTGACGAGCAGTCTGCTCACAAGGTCATCGATCTGATGCCGGATCAGCAGGGCAACCTGCCGAAGGGCGGTACAATGAGACTCGGCGCCTATCCGTGCAAGGTGAAGAAGGGAACAGAACTCTTCAACGCCTACGGAAAAGAGGAGGTGGACGAGCGCCATCGCCATCGCTATGAGGTCAACAATGAGTTCCGTCCTCAGATTGAGGAGAAGGGCGTTGTCTTCTCCGGAACGTCGCCGGACAACCACCTGGTCGAGGCCATGGAGCTTCCGGGATACGCATTCTATGTCGGCGTGCAGTTCCATCCGGAGTTCAAGTCCCGCCCGAACAAGGCACACCCGCTGTTCCGCGAATTCCTGAAGGCAGCTTCGGGCTTTGCGTCCGCGGGAAATGCCATTGGCAAGAAGGGATGAAAGTGTCATGGATCAGTCAATGATGGACCTGCTGCAGCTGGTCGAGGATGAGGATGTGAAGTTCATCCGTCTCGCCTACTGTGACCTGAACGGGCAGCTGAAGAATATGGCAATCATGTCATCGGAGCTTCGGCGCGCGGTCGAAGAGGGCATTTCATTTGATGCCAGTGCGGTTTTAGGCTTTACCGGAGTCGAGTATTCGGACCTGTTTCTGGTGCCGGACAACTCCACGGTGTCCATCCTGCCCTGGCGGCCGGCACACGAGCGTGTCATGCGGATGCAGTGCGATGTGAAGAACCCGGACGGAAGCATCTTCGAGCCTTACTGCAGGAATGTTCTCCGGAAGGCGGTTGACCGTGCAATCAGCCTGGGATACATCGTCAATATCGGGACAGAGTGTGAGTTCTATCTCTTCCGGCAGGATGAGGAGGGCAGGCCGACTCAGATCCCGCTGGACCGCGGCGGTTATAACGATATCTCTCCGATTGACCGGGGAGAGGATATGCGCCGCCGGATCTGCCTTGCAATCGAGGAAATGGGGCTGAACCCGGAGTGCTCACACCACGAGTGCGGACCCGGCCAGAACGAGATTGACTTCCGCTATGCGGATGCGCTGCAGGCAGCAGACAATTTTCTGACGCTCAAGATGGCAGTCAAGTCGCTGGCGCAGCTGAACGATCTCTACGCATCCTTCATGCCAAAGCCGCTTGAGGATAATTGCGGGAACGGACTTCACATCAATTTTTCGCTGATGAGGGGCGGGCATTCTGTGTTCAAGAGCGGCGGCGAGCACTCCCAGGTCGGGGAAAGTTTTATCGCTGGGATTCTGGAAAAGATCCCTGAGATCACCGCGTTTCTCAATCCGACGCCGAATTCCTATGAGCGTTTCGGAAGCTTCAAGGCACCGAAGTATGTGACCTGGTCACACCAGAACCGGTCTCAGCTGATCCGGATTCCGGCGGCGACGGGCGGACATGTGCGGGCGGAACTGCGCTCGGCAGATCCGTCTTGCAACCCGTATCTTGCATTTGCCCTCCTGATTCATGCCGGGTTGGATGGCATCGAGAACGAAACGAAGCTTTGTGAGCCTTATAATGGGAATGCCTATGAGATCAGCGATCCGTCTGTCAGGCGGATTCCGGAAAACCTGGGAGAAGCGTTGAAGCTGGCAGAGCAGAGTGATCTTGTCGCAAGAGCGCTTCCGGAGATGACCAGGCAGGAGTTCTTCGCGGAGAAGAAAGAAGAGTGGAAGGAATACCAGCTTTCCTCGGACCGGCATCAGCTTGAGCTCGACCGGTATTTCGGCATACTCTGATTGGAAGGAAACTTGATATGATCAAAGGGGATCCAAGTGTACTGCTCGCCGTCAGCGGGCCGAAGACCGAGAAAGTGTTTGCCGATATGGTTCTGGAGTGGCGGAAGTCAGAGCTGACTGTCAGGACAACAAGCCGGGAGGCATGGAAGAGTCTTCAGGAGACAACGTATTCTCTTGTGATTGTTCTGTCGCCCCTGTCAGACGGGCAGGGAATTGACCTCGCACAGATGGCAGCACAGACCAGCGCGGGGGTGATCTTCGTCTGCAGGCCTCAGGCCTACGATGCGGCGCTTCAGAAGCTGGGAGAAACCGGCGTCTATGTCTTTTCGACAGATATGGGGAAACGGGTCTTCCAGCAGGCACTGAGAATGATGTATGCGGTGAACCTCCGTCTCGCAAAGGATGCCCCGCAGACGCAGATGCTGCAGGACCGTATCAAGGATATCCGTGTCATCAACCGTGCAAAGTGTCTTCTGATCCAGTATGAGCGTATGAGTGAAGATCAGGCGCACAAGACGATCGAGCGGGAAGCGATGAACCGCCAGATGTCCAGAAGGGCGATTGCGGAGGAGATACTTGTTTCCTATGGCGCATGAGACCGGGCTGCAGATCAGGGAATTTCAAGAAAGAGATATTTCGCAAGAAATAAAATATCAATTATCAGACAAACAAGAATAGATGACGAATTGGATAAAAATGAATCATCTGAAAATGACCGTTGCAGGCTTGGGCATGCTG
>USJM01000238.1 GCA_900555005.1 uncultured Lachnospiraceae bacterium
CCGCCAGCATGGGGTCCTTTCGCTGTTCGCACTCCGTGATGAAGTCGGCGTTCTCCTGAATGCTCTGAAGACACTTCTCCTCCCCGTCGCGCTCCGAAACCTCATAGCAGAGGCAGGCGCGCATGCCGAGCTCCTTTGCGACGTCCTTGATCGCAAACAGAGAACCCGGGATTTCACAGAAGGATGCATGGTGATCGAAGATCGTCGTCACACCGTCGCGGATGCACTCGAGGATCGTCACGTAGGCGCTTGCCCTTGTCAGATCGAGATCCAGTCTCCGGTCGATCGCCCACCACATGCCGTCGAGGATCTCATAGAAATTCGTCGGATTGTATCCTTTGACCGACAGCCCTC
This sequence comes from uncultured Lachnospiraceae bacterium, assembly GCA_900555005.1. The sequence goes on from USJM01000238.1 coordinate 355, forward strand.
TCGCAAGCCCGGAGTAGATATGGGTATGGGCATTGATAAAGCCCGGCATGATAAGACCGCCTTTCGCATCGATGGTCTCCGCCTTCGGATACTTTTTCTCCATATCCGGGCAGGTTCCGACTTCCAGAATCTGCTCCCCGTCTATGACGACCGCACCGTCCTTATAGTACGGATGCGCTGCGTCCCTGGTAATCACACGTCCATTCTTGACAATCAGCATCGTCCCTTCCTCCTTTTCATCTTCAAATCCGGTGTTCTGCTGCAGCAGTTTCATCTATGATTGAAAAAACATTCTGTCTGCCTTACAATAAATCCGATCTTTTTTATTCAATATGGACCTGCAACCGCCGCCGGCATTCTGCGGCAGAATGGAGCTTTTTATGAGTCAGCCTTACAATTTTGACAACTGGAAACGCCTCGTCAAGGCGCTTGCCATGCAGTACGGTTCAATGTGCGAGGTCGTTCTGCACGACCTGACCGACGGCAACCCCAGCCACACCATCATCGCCATCGAGAACGGCCAGATCTCCGGACGCAAGGTCGGTGACGGCTCCTCTGTGATTGCAGCGGAGGCGATGGAAGAACTGAACAAGGTTCACGAGGACCGGCTCTCCTATCTGACCAGAACCCACGACGGAAAGATTCTGAAATCGACCAGCCTCTTCATCCGTGATGAGGACGGCCGTATCGTCGGGATCCTCGGTCTCAATACCGACCTGTCCCTCTCCCTTGCCGCGGAGAATGCGCTCCATTCCTTCAATACCAGCACTGACCGGGAATCCGAGCCCCAGCAGATCACCACGAATGTCTCTGATCTGCTCGACACGCTGATTCAGGAAAGTATCCGGATTGCCGGCAAACCGGCTGCCCTCATGGACAAGACGGACAAGATCCGCGCCATCCGCTTCCTCAACGACAGCGGCGCCTTCCTGATCACCAAGTCCGGCCCGAAGATCTGCCAGGTCTTCAACATCTCCAAATACACGCTGTACAGCTACCTCGACGAAGCCAGACAGCAAAATGACTGACTTTTGTTGATATTGCTGACTTGATTATACATCTTTCAGCGCATGATTGGTATAGTCATCGCACAATATCTGAAATCTTTTTTGGATGCATGCCGATTTTTCTGTTTGCTTTCTACCTTCATCCTTTCGTACTCCGTGCGTGGTGATGAGCGGCCGCTTTCAACAAAAAGGGGGCTGTGCAGCATATTGATCGCCGCACAGCCCCCTTGCTATGTTCTCACGCGCCTTCCGTACTCAGGAAATACTGATACCGCATATCCTCCGGCTTCAGCTTTTCCAGCACCTCGAGGTATTCCGCCGCATCCTTTCTGCAGGCCTGAAGATCATGGTCCAGATAGTTTCCGCACTCCTCGATCTTCGCACCCGGTATCTCACCTTCAAAATCCCGCATGAAGCGGAAGGAGTTCACGATACAGTCCAGCACCTCCGCATCCGTCAGTCCTCTCGTCAGAAAGTACATCCCTGTCCGGCAGCCCATCGGTCCGACATAGATCACGCCGTCCTTGTACTGACTGTTGCGCGCATAGGTTGCAAACAGGTGCTCCATCGTGTGGATGGAACCATTTGACAGATAGCTGCCGTGATTGGGCTCCTTCATCCGCACATCCCAGGTTCTGACGTCGCCGTCCTCCCTTGAGAGATAGACACCCCTCTTCAGTTTCGTATGATCCACACAGAAGCTCTGAATCTGCTTCATTCTTTCTCCTCCTTGAGGCTTCTCTCCGCAGCCTTTCTTCTCCCGGCAGCCGGCCTGCGTCCTGCCCTTGCTCCCGATGCCTTCGTCTGCGGCTTTTTTTCTGCCTTCGGCTCTGCCGCCTTCGCCTCTTTATCCTGCGGCTTGGGCTCTGTCTTCGGCTCTTCCACCTTTGCCCCGGCAGCCTTCTTCGCTGTCCGTCTCTTCCTCACAGCTGCCTTCGCCTGCTCGTTCCCGGAAGCTTTCTTCTCCACCTTCGTGCAGGAGAAGATACTGATTCCCATCGGAGGCACCAGCACACGGATCGAATCCGGCAGCTCGTCGCACTCCTCCTCCTTTGAGCTCTTCGCCCGCGGATTGACGTTGCCGTCCCCTCCGAAAGCGATGTCATCGGAATTGAAGATTTCCTTGTACTTTCCTGCAAACGGGACGCCGATCTTGTGGTCTTCGTATGCGAGCGCTGAGAAATTCACCACACAAAGCAGCGTCTCCTCCTCCGACTTGCGCAGAAAGACCAGCATGTTCTCATTCGCGGAAATGTTGTTGATCCACTCAAAGCCCTCCGGACTGTAATCCAGACTGTAGAGCGCTGGATGGCTGCGGTACAGATCAAGCAGCGCTGCCATGTAGCCCTGGAACTGAACATTCTCCTCATGGTCAAGGGCACTCCAGTCCACACCTGTCTTTTCCGACAGCGGCATCTTCTGGCCAATGTCGTTTCCCATCGCCAGAAGCTTCTTTCCCGATGCAGGAACATATATCCGTAGCAAGCCCTGAGATTCGCAAACTTTGAGCGCTTGCGGCCCGGCACCTTTGAGTACATGGAGCCGTACTTCTCATTCACATCCTCGTAGGACAGGGCCAGCATAAACTGCTCCGAGTAATTGTAGACCATGCTGAAGATCAGCTGCTGATGGTGGGGGCCTCTGAAAATCGGGTCGAGCTGAATATACTCAATCAGGGCATCTCTGAAGCCGCGGTTCCACTTATAGTCCAGTCCAAGACCGCCCTCGGAAACTGTTCCGGTCTCCTGCGGCCAGTCGGAAGCATCCTCAGCCGCGAGAATCGTCCCCGGACACTCTTTCTTCGTCACCGTGCTCAGCGTGCGAAGAAATGTCACAGCCTCCAGGTTTTCATTGCCGCCGTAGATGTTCGGAG